>JBGQHD010000359.1:0-5874 GCA_041497795.1 Planctomycetia bacterium | reverse complement strand
CCTCGCGATTCTGGCAAGCCTTCTCGCTGATCCCGGCCCGGCGGTTGTGGTTCAGCCTGGCCGAGCTGGCGTTCTACCTGGCGTGCATGGAAAGCTACGTCCGCTGGTATGCGCCGCTGCCTCGACTGGCGCACCGCGGGCTGGCCCTGCTGGCCGGGACCAACGTGCTCTATCACTTTCCGCTGCTGTTTTCGGCCGTTTCGGTCATCAGCTACGACAGCGCGCTGATGCAGGCGGGCCGCACGCTCGGCTGGCGGGAGCTGGTGAACGTGTTTGGCGACCCGCAGACCGTCAGCCGCGTGGTGCACGCGATCCTGGCCGCCTGCGTCGTCACGGGCGTGGCGGTGATCGGGATTGCCGCGCGCTCGCGCGTGGAGACGGATGACGAAGCCCTCCGCTCTGCTTGGACGCGATTGGCCGCCGGCGGTGCCCGATTCGCGCTCGCCGCGGCCGCATTGCAGATCCCGGCTGGCGTGTGGATCCTGTTGAACCTGCCCAGCGGCCTGCGCGACCAGTTCCTGGCGGTGGACGCGATCACGACGCTCTTGTTCGCCGGCGGCCTGCTGGCGATGCTCGGTCTGTTGCATCACCTGGCCGCGGCGGCGCTGGGAGATGCCAGCCCGGCCCTTCTCCGACGCTGCATCGTCCTGACGGTGGCGCTGTTCCTCTGCATGGTGGGTGCCGGGCACCGGGCGCGTGCCGCGTCGGCCTGGCCGAGTTGGCGTTCGACCTGGTGTGCACCGGACAATTCGGAATGCGGAATTCGGAATTCGGAATTGCCGCGCCACTCGGTCTAATTCGGCATTCCGAATTCCGCATTCCGCATTTGAGATGAGAACGTGACTCGCACTCTGCTGCCGAAGGTCATCTTGCCCGTCGCCGCCGTCGGGCTGCTGCTGTTCGCGATCGGGTTCGTGGTCCGCTCGCGCGACAAGCCGACGATGATCTACTGCTTCGCCGACGAGAAGGCGCCGTTCTACGTTGGGCAGCAGGTGGACGTGTCGATCGACGCGGCCAAACCGCCCGAGCAGTAGTCGCGGCCGGGCTTGACGGCCTGCCGCGGGGAGTCGCTGCGGTGATCGGCTTTCCGCCTTGGCGAGCGGGCCTGGCCGGGCGGCCCTGGAGAAGCGGCGATCGGCTGATCTTCGCTGTCGCTTTCATTTTCGCCGCGCTGGGCTCGGCCGACGGAATCGCTCTGCCCGGTGTTGCTCTGCCCGGTGTTGCTCTGCCTAGTGTCGCTCTGCTTAGTGTTGCTCTGGCCGGTGTCGCCCGGACGGGCAACGTCTCCGCGGCGCGGATAGAACAAATCCGCCGCGATTACGAATAGCCGTGCCCCGTGGCCCGGCACCCTGGTCCGCCGGGTTTTCTCGCGGAGGCCGTGAACCAGGCTACCCCCCTCCGGCCAGCGTACGCTGAGGACCGCGGAGGCTTCCGCCAGGAGTTGATAGACGCGAGCGCGGGTCAGGCCCAACTCGCCGGCCGCGGCGCGGACGTTGAACTCGCCGGTCGTGGCGAGCAACCGGTCGGCGGCGAGCTGGGCCACCGTTTCGCCGGCGTCGTGCCGAAGCTGCTCGATGAGCGGGTCGATGAAGGCCCGCTGCACCTCGCCGGCCGGGGGGAAACCCTCTCGATCTGCCGCCGCCAGCAGCCAGGCCTCGAGGGGCGCCGCGAAGCCGGGCACGACGCGCACGCTCAAGTGCGTCGACGGCTGCTGACCGAGCAGCGACTGAACCGCGGCGAAGATCTCGATGACCGCCCGCACGCGTTTTTCGCCGTGCGTCTTGCGCCCCCGCAGCTCTTCCAGCGTCAGGTCCGTATAGGCCGACAGCGGCGTGTGCCAAAGCACGCCGGCCAAGTCGCGCAGCGTCACAGCGAAGCGGCCGAGCGGCTCGTTGGCCAGCCCGTGCCGCTTGACCGCCTCGCACCACTGCGCCCACTGCGATTCCGATACCGCCCCCGGATCGAAATCCGCGCCGCCCGTCGCGATGACGACGACCGCTGGCGATGCGCTGGGGGAAGGGGGCGCGGAGGGTCGCCCGTCGGGGCCGGCCGCGAGTACCCGCTCGAGGAGTTCGATAAGCGTCGCCAGCTTCTTGATCCCGATTCCCGGCGTGGCGCGCAGCTTGGCGAAGGAGGTTTCCACGATCCGCCGCAACGAATAGCCCAGCAGCGCCCTGGGCAAGCGGCGGTCCTTCGGCACCGCCCAGTAGGCGAGCGGCAGGTCCCACGGCTCGGCAGTGAGTTCCGTCGAGCGGTCCGCGAACGATTCGTTCAGCCGGCGACAGAGCTCGTCGAATCGGTGGGCGAGCTGATACTCCAAAGCGGTTGGCATAACGATCCATAGAAACCGGGACGCTGCTCCGAACCTTGGCGCGCAAGCGCAGCTCACCGCGCACACGGGATCGACCCAACGGCGCGCCAAGTCACCAGTAATTCGCGGAACCTGCTCGAACCTTGGCTTTCCCCCCAGAAAGACCAAGCGTCGAGCCGTCACGGAGCCCGTTGTCACGTGGCTCGTGTCACATAGCCCGTTGTTATGTAGCCCAGATGAGGCCAGAAGCCTCCTGCACCCAATACGCTACCGTTGCCGCGAGCAAGCGGGCGAGCAAACCGAGTCTGTTCCGGCGGGTGGGACAGGGAAAGCTGGCAAACGCGGGCGCGCGGCATCAACCCCTTGATTAGCCTGTGCCCAACGTATTGATACGCCGGTCGGACCAAAAGGTTCCGGTGATGCGCTAGATTTTTTGCACAAAACCATCGCTTTTTGATTCACAGCCGTCGCACGATGCCCCACGGCGAATCGAGCCGCACCGCATGCGTTGGCCCGACGCAAAGAAGATGAAGATTACGCGCTGCCGCGATTCGCGTCTCTACGCCACTCTCGCCACGCCCAGACAAGTTGCCGCGAGAACGACTTTCTTGCGAGAGCGAGTCCGCGCCGAATCGTCGGAGCCGAGCCTTCGTTGGCAGCGGCGCCCATTGACCTCACGCGGCAAGCTGCTCGAGATCGTCGTCATCGGCGTCATCAAGATCATCGAACTCGAGCTCCTCGGCATCCATCCCCTCGAGCCCGTCGCCATCGGCCTCGATGTCCTCGAGCGTTTCGAACAGCGCCTGCGCCGCGTCGATGCCGCCGACGCGCTGGACAAGGTCTTGCAGGCGATGAAGATCGTCCGGGGTGAGCGATCCGGACTGCTGGCTCAAGTCGGCCAGGAGGCGCTGAATTTGCGCGTCGCTGAGATGGGGAACTGGCTCGGTCATCGCTCGGCCCTCGCAGGTGAAAGGTCGGATGCTTCACCTAGCATCGGCGCGAGGCACTCCGCGGGGTTAGCCGCACGGCCGCGGTCGTCAGCTAGCGCAGTCGTCCGCGAGTGTCCCCGTGGCAAGCCAGCGGCGCTGGCAAGTTGACTGCGCGGTTAGTCGAGCCAGTCCTTCTCCTCCAGCCGCTCCGGCACGTAGACCTCGGTGACGTAGCTGATGTCTTTGCTGATCAGGGCTTCGACCTCGAGCTTGAACCCGTTGGCCAGCATCTTCTGGATTTCCTTCTGCCAGGGCTTCTTGTTCTCGAACCAGGGATACTTGGCGATCTGTTTGGCTCGCTTGATGTCGTTGGCGTCCAGGTCGATCTTCACGCTATCCGACAGCTCGCAGCGCTCGAAGTCGATGCTACGCAAGCCGAGGTAGCGGGCATCGGGAATGGCCATCCGCTTGGACTCGAAGGCCAGGTTGATGGAACCTTGCTTGAGCACGCTGTAGATGTAGTACCCCCAAGGGTCGTTATCGAGCAGACAGTAGACCGGCAGCTTCAGCTCGTTGTGCAGCCGATGCAGCAGCCGCCGCACGCCGCGAGGCGGCTGACCCTTCCCATGCGTGACGAGGCACTGATGTTCCCGCCAGAATTTGTCTTCGTTGAACCGCCGCCAGACCGTGTCCTTTTCGACGTGCAGGATGAACTTCGCATCGCACTTCTTAAACTCGACGACCTCCGGCTCGACAATCGATGGGATACTGTACCCGCCCGAGCCCATGCGGGAGCAGTCGATTTCGTCTCCGCTATCCACCAGCACGATTGACCCGACCATGGCCCCCCAATTCGACGCGTAGAGGTGCAGCTCTTCGCGCAAGCTGTTGAGCATTACCTCGACGTCTTCGATGATTGGGTCGCACTCGGACTGGTCGCCAAACGTCTCTTCGTTGGCCCCCTGGATGGTGTGCTTTAGCAAGTAGAACAAACCTCGGATACTGGTGGTCTTGCCCTGCTCGAGGAGCCGCTTGCAGCCGCTGCCGACGAGCAGCGTCTGCATGTAGCTTTTGGCCTGCGAGAGATTGAACAGCTCGCGGCGGTTGGTGCCCGAGCCCATCTCGATGAAGCCCTTGGACTTGTTGTAGCGCACGTTGGAAAGTGTGCGCGAGGGGATTTCGAGGTGCAAATCGCGGCGGCGATCGGCGGCTTTGACGACCGCATCGGCCAGGTCCACGATCTGGCCCATGGTCCGCTTGTCGCGGGCATTGAGCTTTGCAGGGGCGGACTTTTCGGCGCTCTTCGCGGCGGGTTTCCTTCTGGCCATATCTTCTACCAAAGGGTCGAAACCGGGTACTGATCCACGACGCGATCGCAGCTCACGAGTGTAGCTTTCTCGACAAGTGCCTGAGCGATCATCAGTCGATCGAATGGATCGCGATGATGGAAAGGAAGGGTAATCAGTGCGTCGAGATGATCGAGACTGATCGGCAGAACTTCAATATCGTTCTGCGCAAGCTGAGCCGGCACCAACTGCAGGAACGGCTGGGTGAGAGCCAGCTTCCCCTGACTGTGTTTGATTGCCAACTCCCATAGGCTGCCAGCGCTGACCATCGCCTCGTTTTGTACGTCGCTGATGGCAGCCTTCGCCGACTGACTGAGACGTGAATCGCCGGCTATGAACCACAGAAACGCATGGGTGTCGAGCAGCAGTCGCATTACCGGTACTCGTCAAAGTCTTCGAGCGGCGCATCAAAATCATCGGCGATCTGGATCATGCCTTGTGCGCTACCGAATGTGCGCTGCCGAGGCTTGACGGCGACGATCTTGACGATGGGTTGGTGGTCCCGCGTGATGACGACTTCGTCACCCGCGGCTACTTGTTCAATGAGTTTCGCCAAGTCCTGCTGCGCGTCCTTCAGATCGACTTCAACCATATCATTCGCTCATCGGTAAGGAATCGTCCACTGGCTCATCCCTCGTGCTACTTGGTATCTTCGCTGGCCGGACTCTCGCTGACTAGGGCCGGTGACACGGCTCCGTTCGTTTCCGGCCGCACAATCACCACGTGCTCCCCAAATTCGTCTTCCTCCTGCTCGACCGGCTGGCCGCGGTCGTCGAGCCTTATGTCGGCGGTGGCCGTCTTGCGCTTGGCGACCAGCAACAGTTGCTCGTAGAGCTGGTCGCGGTCGGCGTCGTTGATCGTGTGCACGGCGGTGGCGACTTCCTTGAGATAGCGCAGGAAGATGTTCCGCCGCTCGCCCTCTTGCCGCATCCGGTGGCGGCGGTTGAGGTACATGCCCAGCTTACGCCCCACCGCTTGCAGCGCCAGGCGGATTTCCTTTTGAATCTCCGGGTAGCCGGCGATGGCTTCCTTCGATTCACTGGTGAACGGCACCCAGACGCTGGCCATGTGGACCATCACGGTGACTGGCCCGGACGGCATCGCGCCGCGCGATTGGCTCAACCCGTATTGCCGCCAGTTGGTGCCCATCACGGTTTGCGTGATCGCACAGGCACTGGGCGAGAATTGCAGCGGCACGCGGTTGGCATACCGCAGCACGGTCATGGTCTGCCCTTCATCGACGTTCACGTTGTGCATGGCGTCGAGCAAGGCGTCGATCTCGGCCTTG
>JBGQHD010000358.1:0-5897 GCA_041497795.1 Planctomycetia bacterium | reverse complement strand
CATGGAGCACCGCAACGAGGCGCCATAGCCCATGCGTTCCCACAATGCCAGGTCGGTGCGATACGTCACCTCGCACGACTTCGACGAGCAGCTCTGGCCGATCAGCGCCATGCTGTTCATCTTCGCCTGCTGCGTGGGCGCGGTGGTCGTTACGGCGGGGCTGAAAGAGGGGCGGTTCATCGACCCCCGAACGGATCCGCAGCCGCTCTACAACGCCTGCCTGCACTTGGGCGTTCTCATCGCCGTGGTGTTCATTCTGCTGGCCGGCACGCTCAGCCTGCGGCACCGCGTGGC
Source organism: Planctomycetia bacterium (assembly GCA_041497795.1). Classification (GTDB taxonomy): domain Bacteria; phylum Planctomycetota; class Planctomycetia; order Pirellulales; family S012-138; genus JBGQHD01. The sequence continues at coordinate 5,603 of JBGQHD010000358.1, read as the reverse complement.
CACGCGGCGAATGCAACTGGCCGTGATGCTGGCCTTGCTGGTGCAGTTCATCGAGATCATGTGCCTGTGGGTCTTTCCCTCCACGACCTCGATCGAGGCGCAGTCCACCAGCCCCTGGATGAGCAGCAGCAACGAAGCCAGGGAGGTGACGATCCCCGACCAGGAGCAGGTCCACGACCGGATCGCCGAGGAGTCGATCCACCAGCCGGATCAGACCCCGCTGGCGCAGCAGGCCCGCACGGGCGATGCGGCCCGCTCCGCCACCGACAACCGGCAATTCGGCAAGGCGGCCAGCGACGGCCCGGCCGGCGCCAACGATCAGGTCGTGGGGCACGACACGCAGCGGGTGGCGATGGCCACGGCGCGCGAGAGCGCGCGGCCCGGCGGGCAGATCAGCCGCACGGAGCGGGCGGATCGGATCAGCCCCGACGCCGCCGTCGCGCCGACGGCCTCCGCCGTGACCCAGCAGAACGTCGGCTCCCTCAATGCCCGCACGACGCCGCGGGAACGTCAGGACAATAGCCAGCCGCAGCTTCAGCGGCGGCCGGCTAGCGATCCGGCCGCAGCCACGGCGGCCTCCGCGGCCGTGGCCAGCATCGACCGCCGCCAGAGCGAGAACCCAGAGGTCAACCGCAGCCAGCCATCGCCGCTGAACAAGTCTGCCACGCGACAGGACCTGCCCTCCGCCGCAGCCGCCCAGGCCAACGCCGAAGCGCTGGCGTCCAGCTCGGCATCGTCTACTTCGGCAGCGCGGGTCGAAGCGCGGGACGTGGCCCGCGGGTCCGCCAGCACGTCGTCCTCGTCGTTCGAGCGTCCGTCGTCGGCTTCGCCCAACGCCATCGCTTCGCTGAGCGGCTCGGCCTCCGCCCAGCGCGTTCCGGGCGCCCAGGGCCAGCCCACGCCGCAGCGATCCGGCCAGTCGATTGCCAAGGCGTCGGCTAACCCAGCGGCCACCGGCGAAGCCGCCACCGCCACGGCCGACGCCGCCGCGGTCCGGGGCAGCACCGTGCCGGGCAATCTGGCCGCCGGCGCCAGCACCCGCCGCGACGCCACGGGCCAGTCGGGCCTGCCGGCCCGCGGGACGGCGACCGGCGCTCCCACGGCGGCCACGCAGTCCTCCAGCTTCGCCGCCACGCAGTTCCAGCGGTCCACCACCGCCGAGACGCCGCACACCGCAACGTCCGGCTCGGCAGCGCAATTGGCCCGCACCACGACCACCGGCGGCGTGCCGGCTGCCGGCTCGGCCGCCGACGGGCCGGCGGTGGCCACGGTGACGGCCGGCAACGCCGGCTCCACGGGGCCGCAGGCCTCGCAAGCATCGGCCGCGCGATCGCAGACCGCCGGACAATCGGCGCTGGGCAGCGGGGCGATCGGAGGCGGCAACGTCGCTCTGCCGGCCGAGATCGGCAGCATGTCGGCCAGCGCGGAGCGGGCCAACGTCGGACAGAACGTGCCCACGACGAGCGGCCGGCGCGGCTCAGAGGCGACGCTGGCCAGATCGACCACCGGCGATCGGTCCGGTGTGGCGGACGCTCGGGCGGAAGGTCCGGACGTCGCGGCAGTCGCCGTGCAGGGCAATTCCGCCGGGCTGCAATCGGCGCCGACCGGCGAAGGCACAGGCCGGGCCTCAAAGGCGGCCGGCTCCAGCGTCGCGCAAGCCGGCCGCGGCCAGACGAGCGGAGAGCCGTCGTCCGCGGGCGGAGTGGGCGCGACCGGCACGCCCAATCTCAGCCGCGCCGGCAGCGGCGGCGCAGGAGAGCCCACCGTTGCTTCGGCCGGCAGCTCGCTGCGATCCGGCAAGGCGACCGGCGGCCTGGATGCCCAGGCCGTGGCCGATGCGGCGGGCGATGGCGCGGGCGGCGCGCCGGCCGCCACGGCACAAGGCGGCGCCGGCCTCGTGGCCCAGGGAGGCGGCGGCAGCGCCAATCGCAGTCAAACCTCTTCGGGTTCACTCGGTGAGCGCAGCGCCGCGGGCGGTCCGGCCGGCGGCTCCAGCGGCGGCGTGACCGTCGGCTCGAGCAACAGCCTTGCCCGCGCGGGCGGCGCGGGCGATCGGCCGCAGGTCGGTTCATCCGGGCAAAGCCTATCCAAGGGCACCGGCTCCCTGTCCGAAGGCGCGGCGATTCCCGGCGCGGCCGCGGACGTCGGTGAGGGTGCCGGCACGACGACGGCTTCCCGCGGCGGCGGACCCGCCGCTCGCGCAACTGGCCGGACAGCCGAGGGCGGCTCGACGGCCGGCTCGCCGTTTGGCCGCGGCTCAGCCGAGGGCGTCGGCCCGGCCGGCTCTTCCGCATCGTCCGGCTTGGGGGGTGGTCCCGCGCGAGCCAGCACGAGCGGAGGCGGCCCGAGCGTAGCCAGCTCGGGCTTGGGCAGCCTCAGCAAATCGGGCACCGCGGCGGAGCTGCCCGGCGGCGCCGACCTGGCGGATGACCCCGGTCCCCGACCCGGCGTACAGGCCGGCGTCGAAAGCGGCATCGGTCGGCTCGGCCCCGCAGCGAGCCAGCCGACCCGCGGCGAGACGAACTCGCTGATCGTGCGCTCGCAAGGCCCTGAAGGGCCGGGCGGATTGAACCACGATCTGGCCGGCCAGCTCGGCGTGCCCAACCGCCTGGCCCTCAGCACCAGCGACATGGTGCAGCCCGATCCGCAGCGGTTCCCGCTCAACAAGACCGGCGGTGGCCTGTCGCTCGACGGCGGCAAGGCGGAGCTGCCCAAGTGGGCCGAGCAGCGGGCGGCGGAGAAGCGCAAGGCCGATCCGGCCCTGACCGATTCGGACCGGGCCGTCGAGGCCGGGCTGGATTTCCTGGCACGCCATCAATCGGCGGACGGACGCTGGAGTTTGCACCGCTTCGCCGCGGGCAAGGATTATCGCTTGCCGCGCACCGAGGAGCTTGTTGGGACCGGCCGCCACCCCGACCTCACGCTCAATCCCATGCATTCCGACACGGCGGCCACGGGCTTGGCCCTGTTGGCGTTCCTCGGCGCCGGCTACACGCACCAGCAAGGCAAATACAAGCAGGAGGTTGCCGGCGGCTTGCAGCACTTGATGAGCAACCAGAAATCCAACGGCGACCTCTACTCCGGCAACGCCCGCTACGTGTGGCTCTACAGCCACGGCATCGCGTCGATCGCGCTCTGCGAGGCGTACGGCATGACCCGCGATCCGGCCCTGCGAGCCCCGGCCCAGAAGGCGCTCGACTTCATCGTCGCCGCCCAGAGCGCCGAAGGGGGCTGGCGTTATGCCCCCGGCGTCGGCAGCGACACGTCGGTTTCCGGTTGGCAGGTGATGGCCCTGAAGAGCGGCCAATTGGCCGGGCTGAAGGTGCCGGCCGATTGCCTGAAGCGCGTGGAGCGCTGGCTCGACTACGCCCACCCCAGCGGCGACAAGTCGCGCTACATCTATCTCCCGAAATCGGAAAGGGAACACCAGAACACCCCTTCGCCGACCATGACCGCCGAGGGGCTGCTGATGCGGCTTTACCTGGGCTGGAAGCCCGACAATCCCGAGCTGCTCCGCGGGGCCGACTACCTGGTGGAGAACCTGCCCGTGTATCGCAGCGGCTACCGCAACAGCTACTACTGGTACTACGCCACGTATCTGCTGGTCCACGTCAAGGGCGAGCGGTGGGACACCTGGAACCAGCGGCTGAAGAAGCTACTGATCGACACCCAGGAGTCGCAAGGACCGCTCCGCGGCAGTTGGGACCCCTTCGGCAACGTGCCCGATCAATGGGGCAGCGTGGCGGGCCGCGTCTACAACACGGCCATGCACGTGCTGATGCTCGAGACGCATTACCGCAAGCTGCCGCTCTACACGGAAGACGTCACCGCCAGCGGCGAAAAGAAGGCGGCGACTCCGTAGGCGTCTAGAGCAATTGTTCTCGGCGATCTCGCTGCGTAGGTGCCGCGAGCCGAGCGGCACAATACGCGCGTTTCGCCGCGTGAGGCGGCGCTTCCGGTCCGGCTCGGCTCGCCGGACCTACCACGACAACTAGCCCGGCCGCGCCGGCATATCCCTCAGCACCCCTTCCAGCCGAACTTTCCTGCCCGGCCGATGCGCCATGCTAGGCTTGAGGTAGCTTCGAGGTATGGCGCCTCGTTCGCAGCGGCGGGCATTCGCCCTGCCGCCGTGGGGCGATGTGCGCCCAGGCCAAGCCGACGATCTCCGCATGAATTCCGACCGACGCCATTCGCAGCGCTTCACCGCGCCGGAGGATCGCCACGAGGCGACCCTCCAGGTGGGCGACGATTCCTACCCCGCCCGGCTGGTGGACCAGTCGTCCACGGGCTTCGCGGTGCTGGTGGACTCGCATCCGGGCGTGTACGAGGGAGAGGCCGTGTGGCTGCGGGCCGCCGGCGTGTGGACCAAGTCGCGGGTGGCCCGCGTGACGCTCGAGTCGAAGGGGGTCCGCGTGGGGCTGACGCGGGTGGTGGACCAGGCCGCCGCGGAGGAGGCCCAGATTTCGTTCCAGCTTTGGCGGATGCCGAAGAACCACCGCGTGACGGCGATCATCGCCCTGGCGGTGTTGGTGACGGTGCCCTGCGTGCTGTGGCTGCGCTACAGCCAGCACTCCGCCAGCGCGGCCTCGGACGACCCGTTCGACCTGCGCTCGATCGCCCCGTCCGACGCCTACCAGTCGATCCTGCGGATGGGTCCCTCGATCTTCACGCGGCCGGAGGTCGTGCGGCACCTGGGCCTGTCGCAACCGCAGCTCGTCCGCGTGCGGAGCATCGTCGCCCGCGGCCAGCAGGCGCAGGAGTTGGCCCGCGACACCGGCGCCTCGGCCGAAGAAATCCGCCACATCTGGCGGGCCGCCCAGGAGGAAGCGCGGCTCGTGCTCACGAAGCCGCAGCAGGCCAGGTGGGACGAGATCCTGCAACTCGCCGAGTCGTCCGAGCCCAGTGACGAGTAGGCACCCGCCGCGCCCAGCCACCCGCCGCTCGCCTACACTGGCAATATCTGCCGGGCTCGCACCGATTCGCTTTGCCGGTGGCACAACAGCAGCGCGTCGCGGGCCAGGTTGCCGTCCAGCAGCGGCGAGGGCCGGCCCGACTCGATGGCCCGCGTAACTTCGTTGATTTCGCGCACAAAGCCGTCGATGGGGTCGCCGGAGCCCAGCTCGGGCCGCAGCACCCGGTCGTCGGACGTGAGCACGGTGAGCGGCATGACGACGACGCCCTGGCCGTCGATCACGGCGAAATCGAAGAGCAGCGTGGCCTGCTCCAGGTAAATCTCGAAGGCGTGCGTGAACGCCCGGCCTTGCTGATAGAGCACGCCGCTGGAGGCGGTGACGCTGAGCTGCGGATCGGCGAAAAGGAACTGCGTGTTGACAAAATCGACAACCGCTAAGCACCCCGGCTGCTCGGAGCAGCCGGGGTGCTGGGGCGCGCCGGCCACACTCCCGCGGGTGCGGCCGGTGCTGAATACGGCTTGCGGCATGCCGCACAGCACGCGGATGAAGTGGGCGTCGTGGATGTGCAGATCGACGACCGGGCCGCCGACCTTGTCAGCATCGTAGAAATCGGCCAGCCATTTGGGATCGGAGATGATCCGCTTGAAGTGCCCGCCGAGCACGCGGCCGTACTGGCCACTCTGGGCAGTG
>JBGQHD010000357.1:0-5901 GCA_041497795.1 Planctomycetia bacterium | reverse complement strand
CTCGGCGTAGACTGGGCTTATCTGAACAGCAACGCTCCAATTCAAAGCGTGAGCGGCTTGTTGACGGCCGGCGGCGGCGCGCTGGTGCCCACCGTGGCATCTTCCGTGTCCACCCCGGCGACGTTCCAGTTTGGCCTGGTGGCCAACGGGAACCCGTTCTTTGCGGCGATCGAGGCGCTGCGGCAAAACAATATGGCCAAGGTGCTCGCCGAACCGAATTTGGTGACTGTCAGCGGCCGACCGGCGTCATTCCATTCGGGCGGGACACTGCACATCGCTATTCAAAGTTTGAGTGGATCATCACTGCAAAGAATCCCGTACGGCACGACCGTTGATTTCCTTCCAATAGTGCTGGCGAACGGCCACATCCGGTTGGAGGTGCGGCCGAGCGTTACCGAAAAGCCTATAACGCTACCTTCCGGAAGTTTCGACGTACCCGGACGCGAGGTCGATACGGGGGTAGAGCTGCGGGCCGGTCAAACGCTGGCCATCGCCGGGTTGGTACAGACGCGCACCGAGGCGGAGACCCGCGGCATCCCCTGGCTGATGGACCTGCCCTACGTGGGCGTGCCCTTCCGTCGCGTCGAGAACGAAGACAACGAGATCGAGCTTTTGATCATGGTCACGCCGGAGCTCGTGCAGGGCATGGAACAATGCGAAGTGCCGCCGGGCGGGCCGGGCCTGTCCACCCAGAGTCCCGACGACTGCGAGCTGGGCTTCCGCGCTTACCTCGAAGTGCCCAAGTGCTGCGGCCCGGACTGCGGCGGCGCGCTGGAGCCGGGTTTGATGGGTGGGCCGGGCGGGCCGGTCGAGGGCGAGGCAGTTCCCGCGCCCGGCGGCAGCGGCCGTGCCGTTCCGATGGCGCCGCCCGGCGCTCCGGGCGCGGCGACGCCCACGCCTCAGGGCGGGCCGGCGCCGGCAAATTCGACGCTTCGCACCCGGCCCGTTCCCACCCCGGCGGCCGAGGGGCAGCGCAGCGTGACTCGTCCTACCCGTCAATACCCCTACGTTCCTCCCACGCCGAATTCTCGCGGACCCGCGGCGGCGACTTCCGCCGCGCCGGGACTCATCGGGCCACAAGGATATGACGTAAGAAATTAAGTAGGCGTCGGCGTAGAACGGAACTTGTTCCGTTCGTAAGGGTGAATAGCGCCGAACGGAATGCTCTTCCGTTCTACAGAAGGCCCCGATGAACAACGTGCTACGGCTAGCCATCGTCGATCCCAACGACGCGTCGCGGGACGCCGTCAAGACGATGCTGTTGGGCATGGACGTGGTCTGGCTCGAGGCCGAGTGCTCGCGCTACGAGTTCTTCGGCGACGTCATCGCCCAGACCCACCCCGACATCGCCCTGATCGGCATCGACAGCAACATCGATCGCGCTCTGGAGCTGGTCGGGCGCCTCAACACCGACTCGCCCGAGTGCAGCATCTTCGTCGTCGGCAGCGTCACGGACGGCAACGTGGTCCTGCGGGCCATGCGGGCCGGGGCCAAGGAGTTCCTCACTCGGCCGCTGCGGATCGAAGACCTGATCGAGGCCCTCAACCGCCTCAGCGAACGCCGGGCGGGCACCAGTCTGACGAAGTCGCGCGGCAGCGCCGTCATCGCCGTGGCCGGGGCCTGCGGCGGCGTGGGCAGCACCAGCATCGCCGTCAACCTGGCCTGCTCGCTGGCCAAAGACCCCGACAAGTCGGTCGCGCTGATCGACCTCGACCTGTGCCTGGGCGACGCCGACGTGTTCCTCGACACGATCCCCGACTACACGCTGGTGGACGTGGCCCAGAACGTCACGCGGCTCGACTTCAGCCTGCTTAAGCGGTCGCTCACCAAGCACTCCTCCGGCCTGTACCTGCTGCCGCGGCCCGTGCAGATCGAAGACGTGCCGCTGATCACGCCCGATAACCTAGCCCGCGTGCTGGGCCTGATGAAGGCCACGTTCTCGCACCTGGTGGTGGACCTCTCCAAGGGCTACACGGCCAACGACATGGCGGTGATGCAGATGGCCACCGCGGTCCTGCTGGTCACCCAGATGGACCTGCCCTGCCTGCGGAACGTGGTGCGGCTGCTGACGTCGTTCAACGAGATGGAAGGGCTGTCGGAGAAGATACGGATCGTGGTCAATCGCGTGGGCCTTTCCGACGGCCAGATCAGCATGAAGAAGGCCCAGGAGACGATCGGCCGCGAGGTGTTCTGGCAGTTGCCCAACGACTACCGCACGATGATCGACGTGCGGAACAACGGCGTGCCGCTGTTGGAACAGGCCCCCAAGGCGGCGATCACGCAGTCGATCATGGCCTTGGCCGACGCGGTTTCCGGCGGCGACCCCACCGGCGGCAGCAGCAGCAGCAAGCTGAGCGAGTCCACGAGGAAGTCGATCGGCAAGCTGTTCGGCTTCTTGTCGAAGGACAGGGCTGGGAAATAGATAGCACCCCGGATGCCGGGGAAGTAGCCATCTCGCGGAGCGAGACGGCTACTTTGCTCAACAGCCGGGGTGCTGGCCTTCCGATCGCCTTCGTGCCGGTCTTCCTCCGCGCTACTTCTTCTTCCCCTCCGCGTACCGCCGCGCGACCTCATCCCAGTTGACGACGTTGTAGAAGGCCGCCACGTAATCCGGCCGGCGGTTCTGATACTTGAGGTAGTAGGCGTGCTCCCAAACGTCCAGGCCCAAGATCGGCGTGTGGCCGGTCATCAAGGGCGTATCCTGGTTGGGCGTGCTCTCGATGATCAGCTTCTTGCCGGCGTCGAGGCTCAGCCAAGCCCAGCCGCTGCCGAAGCGGCCCAATGCGGCCTCGGTGAACTTCTGCTTGAAGCCGTCGAAGTTGCTGAAGGAACTGTCGATGGCCTTGGCCAACTCGCCGCTGGGGGCGCCGCCGGCCTTGGGGCCTATGAGCTGCCAGAACATCGAGTGATTGGCGTGCCCGCCACCGTTGTTCCGCACCGCGTTGCGAATCTTCTCCGGCACCTTGTCGAGGTGGGCGACCAGCTTCTCGATCGGCTGGTTGCCCAGGTCGGTGCCTTCCAGGGCCTTGTTCAGATTGGTGACGTAGGCGTTGTGGTGCTTGTCGTGATGGATTTCCATCGTCTTGGCGTCGATATGCGGCTCCAAGGCGTCATTGGGGTAGGGCAAGCTGGGGAGTGTGTAAGCCACGGAAACCTCCTTTAGATGCAGGTCTTGCAGCGGAGCAATAGCGGCCAATTATCGCATCCCGGTTCCAACGTCGCGCAGCATACCGCATGGTCCCACGGGCCGCAATCGGCTGCACGAACCGTGCCAGTCGCCCTGCGCCAGTCGCCCTGCGCCAGTCGCTTCGTGGGGTAGGCTTTCAGCCTGCCGTTAGTCGCAGCCGACTGCCTCAGCCGACTGCGGCAACGCGCTTGCCGGTCACGAAGCGGACGCCCAGATTGAGCAGCATCACGAGCGTCAAGAGCACCAGCGCGGCGGACCAGGCTTGTTGGTGCCAGTCATCGTATGGGCTGACGGCGTAATTGAAGATGTAGACCGGCAGCGAGGGGGTGAAATCGCTCATCGACGTCGCCCAAAAGCGATTGCTGCCGGCCGTCAGCAAGAGCGGCGCGGTCTCGCCTACGATGCGGGCGATCGCCAAGAAAGCGGCCGTAATGATCGCCGGCAGCGCCGTCGGAACCGTGACCCGCACTAATGTTTGCCATTGGGTGGCCCCCAGCGCGAGACTGGCATGGCGGGTGGACTGCGGCACGATCTTGAGGGCTTCTTCGGACGCCCGCATCACGATCGGGACCATCATCACGGCCAGGGCGAATGCCCCGGCCCAACCGAAGAAGGACGGACGGCCCAGCACCGCCTGCGACGATTGAATGACCACGGCATAGGCGAAAATGCCGATCACGATGGATGGCACGCCGCCCAGCAACTCGCCCACGAAGCGCACGGTGCGGCCGAACCAGTTTTCGCGGTACTCGGCTAAGTAAATGGCGGCCGCCAGTCCGATGGGAATGGCCAACAAGGTCGCCACGCCGACCAGCTTGACGGTGCCCCAGAGAGCGTTGGCCATCCCCCCGCCCGGCTCGCCGACCGCCGCGGGCAGCTTGGTGAAGAAAGCCCAATTCACCGCCCCGACACCTTCATACAGGAGGTTGGCCAGGATCAGGAAGAGCGGGACCAACGTAACGACCAGGCTGCAGCCGAGGAGCGTGAGCATGATGCGATTGACCCAAGGAGCGGTCCGTGACGTGGTGCGCGTGGACTTGGGATTGCCAAGCAACACCGCCGGAGCCTGGGCCTCGGCGCCCCGGCGGAAGATCGACCATCCCGGTATCCACCCGGGTCTGCGGCCGCGGCCCACCTGCCAGATCAACAGCCGCGCCAGGGCATTCACCACGACCGTGACGAGCAGCAGCACCAAGCCGAGTTCGACGAGCGCGGACTGGTAAAGCTCATAGGTCGCCTCGGGAAACTGGTTGGCGATCGCGCTGGCGATGGTGTCGGCCTTGGCGAAGAGAGACAAGTTGATGACTGGGCTGTTGCCGATGAGCATGGTCACGGCCATCGTCTCGCCCATGGCGCGGCCCAGGGCGATGAAGCAAGCCCCCAGGATGCCGGGCCGCGCATACGGCAAGACCGACCCCCAGATGGTTTGCCAGCGCGTCGCCCCGAGCGCCAGGGCGGCTTCGCGCTGCGCGACGGGAACGGCTCGGCAGACGTCGAACGAAACGGCCGCGACGTAGGGCACGATCATGATGGCCAGGATGATCCCCGCCGGCAGGATGCCGACGCCGCCGAAGTTGGGGCCACCCATCCAGGTGACGAGTTTCTGCAGCGACGGTCCCAAGACGTACATGCCCCAGAACCCATAGACAACGCTGGGGACGGCGGCCAGCATCTCGATCAAGGGGGAGCTGACCCGTCGGAGCCACCCCGGAGCGATCTCAGAGAGAAAGGCGGCGCTGCCCACCCCTAGCGGGACAGCGATCAGCATCGCCAAAGCCGACGAAGCGAGCGTGCCGTACACGAAGGCCAGCGCGCCAAAGCTGCGGTGGGTTTCCTCCGGGTCCCAATTGGTGTCGATGAAGAAGCGCAGGCCGGTGGCGCGGATCGACGGCCAGGCGCGCCACAACATGACCACGATCAGCAGCGCCAGCAGTGCGATCACCAGCGCCGCGGCCGCTTGGCAGATGCGGCGCGCGAGGGTGTCGCCGAAGTTGGCGAAGCGAGGCCGGCTCGATGCGTGGCGGCGGGCGGCCGGGGCGTCAGCAGTCATGCGATGCAATCTCTGGCACGATCCCAAACTTCCGAGTCTCGGAACTGTGCGGCATTGGGCGGCAGGTGAGCAGCTTACTTGCCAACCTTGATGGTGGCCAACTTGTCATCAATGCGTTTGATCAAGCCCTTGGGCAAGGGAGCGTAGTGCAGGTCGTTGGCGTACGACTGCCCCTTGTCCTCGCGCGTGACCCAGCGCAGGAAGTCCACGACGTGTTTGCCCTTGCCGGCGGGTTGGTCCACGTAGACGATCGCCCAAACGGTGCCGCTGATGGGATACGAGCCCTTGCCCGGTGCGTCGGTCAACGAGTAGCGAAGATCGTCGGGGATCTTGGTCAGGGAGTTCGCAGCCGCCGCCGAGACGCTGGCCGGATCGGCCACGACGAATTCTTTCTCTTGATTCTGCATGGCCGCGAAACGAATCTTGCTTTGCAGGGCGAAGGTCATCTCGACGTAACCGATGGCGCCGGCGCTGTTCTTCACCTGCCCGGACACGCCTTCGCTTCCCTTAGCCCCCGTAGTGTCATCGCCCCACTTGAGCGAGGTGCTGACGCCGACCTTCGCTTTCCACTCCGGACTGACCTTGCCCAGGTAATCGGCGAAAACGTACGTCGTGCCGCTGCCGTCGGAACGATGGACCACGACGATGTTCTTCGCCGGGAGCT
>JBGQHD010000356.1:0-5910 GCA_041497795.1 Planctomycetia bacterium | reverse complement strand
TGGGGTTTGGGGGGGCCTGGTGGTGCAGGGGGCTGGGGTGCACGGGGGTTTATAGGCGGGGGCTGCACTTACTTTCGTTGCACGCGAGCCGCGTGCACCACGTGAGATCATCCAATGCCTTCGCCGCTTCCCATCACCAGCGCGCACAATCCGCGGCTCAAGCGGGCCGTGAAGCTCCGCGAGCGGCGGCAGCGCGAGAAGCACGGCCGCTTTCTGATCGAGGGCTTGCGGGAAGTCCGCCTGGCGCTTCGCGGCGGCATCGCGATCGAGGAGCTGTTCACTTGTCCGGCGCTGTTGGGCGACGATGAATCGCGACAGATCGTCGCAGATTGCGCCGCGCGCGCGGGCCAGGTCTTCTCGGTCTCGCGCGAGCTGATGGATAAGCTCTGCTTCGGCGACCGGGCCGAGGGGCTGCTGGCCGTGGGCGTCACGCCATCTCGGCGGCTGGATGAGCTGCGGTTGCCCGAGCGGCCGCTGGTGGCCGTCTTGGAGAGCATCGAGAAGCCCGGCAACGTCGGCGCGATCTTCCGCAGCGCCGACGGGGCCGGCGTGGATGCCGTGATCGTGGCCAACCCGGCGACGGACTTGTTCAACCCGCACGCCGTTCGGGCCAGCCTGGGGACGCTCATCACGGTGCCCGCCGCGGTCGCCTCGAGCGACGAGGTGGCGGCCTGGCTGCGCGGGCTGGGTCTGCGCATCTACGCTGCCCGAGTGGATGCGAGCGAACTCCACACGCAGGCGAACCTGGCGATCGGCGCGGCGATCGTGCTGGGCAGCGAGGCCGCGGGGCTGTCGGCGGTGTGGACAGGGGCGGATGTCATGCCGGTGAGTCTGCCGATGCTGGGTGCGGCCGATAGTCTCAATGTTTCGGCCGCCGCGGCGGTCATCTTCTACGAGGCGCGGCGTCAGCGCACCGCGAGCGGCAATTCGCCCGCGCCCCTTGGCGAGCGGGGGGCGTAAGCCCCCTGATATGCCGCGCCACGAGGCAGAGCAGCGCGTCGAGATCGTACGGCCCGTGCCGATTCTGAGGAAGTTGCGGCGCGCGCCGAAGCGGGGGAAAGCTAGATTTCGAAGTAGGCGGGACGATAGGACACTCCCCGGTCGATCCCCGTTCCCCGGTCGCGCTAGTTCCGTGCTGTTGTATCTGCTCATCGTGTCTGCCCTGAACCTGGCCGTCGGGTATGGCCTGGCGCTGGTGGTCCTGCGCGCCAAAGGAGGGGTGGCCGCGTCGCCGGCGCCGGCCGCCGTGGAGACGACGGCTCCGCCGCCCCCCGCCGCCCCGGCGATCGCCGCTGAACCGGCCCCCGCGCCGTTCTCGTTGGACGAGCTTCCCCAAGAATGGCTGCCTGCGCTGCAAGAGGCCGGGGAAATCCGCAGCCTCGTCGAAGGCTCGATCCACGTCTTGCAGTCGGAAGCCGCCCGCTATCGCGACCGGCTCGTCGAGATCGACGGGGTCTTGCGCCGCTGCCTGCGCGAGCCGCAGATCGAGCTGCTGATCATGTGCCTGGGCGAACTGCAACAGGCCAATGCCGACTGGCTGGAGAAGCAGAATCAGGCCGTCGAGGTGCTCCAGGCCAAGCGCGGGCGGCACGGCGACATGAACCCGATCAGCGTCGGCCTGGAGGAGATTCTGATGGAGCAGACGGCCCAGATCGAAACCACGTGCAGCAACGTCAAGCTGCTCGACCTGCACTCCGACGTGCAGGCGGGCGCCGCCCGGCTGGTCAGCGAGGTCTGCAAGCTGCTCGAGATGTGCCACCGCCTGCAGGACCGCCTGCAGGAATCGCTGCTGGGCGTCTTGATGCACGGAGGCCGGCTGATGGAGTTGAATCCCCAGCGGCTGATCGACCCGGCGACCAAGATTCACAATCGGCTGGGCCTGGAGCGGATGCTGGGGGGGTGGTGGGCCGACGACCCGTCGCGCAGCCGCCAGGCGACGTTCGCCCTGGTGGACATCGACCGCCTGCGTCGGATCAACGAGCAATGGGGCCCGCTCATCGGCGATCGCCTGGCGGCCCACGTGGGACGGCGGATCGCCCAGACGCTGCGCAGCAACCGGGGGTTCGACGTGGCGGGCCGCCTGAGCGGCCAGACCTTCGCCATGTTCCTGGGAGACACCGGACCCAGCAATGCCACCGTCCCTTTGGAGCGCATCCGTCAGACGATCGCCGCTCAGAGGTTCCTGCTCGGCGAGCAAGAGATCGAGGTCCGCGTCACGTGCGGCATCGTCGAGGTGCACCGCGAGGACACGACGATCACGCTCTGCCAGCGGGCCATGCAGACCTTGCGCGAGGCCAAACGGGCCGGCCGCAATCTCACGTTGCTGCGCACGAGTACCGGCGTAACGGTGGTCGAGCCGCCCGCCTGCCAGGTGCGGTCCCAGGTCGTGCGCCTGGACGAGGAAGACTCGTCCGCCGCATGACGGCCGCGGTGACGACGAGCCGCCGGCCCGCCGAAGGCCGCCCTTCGTCGTCCGAGGTCCGCCTTTCACGGACCTGCCCGGCGGCTTTCCGCCGCGGCCAAAATTCGCCCGCTGGCCTTGTCGAGTTGCAGGCATGTCCGGTAAGTTTTCTGAATTCCCGCCGCTGCGTCGGCCCTTTCGTCCCACTGAGCGAACGGTCATCGGCTCCCGTGTTCCGTTCCCGATCTCACGGCCCCGGCTCAGGGTGACCTGGAGTATGGCAACCTGGCTCATGGCGGACACCACGCGGCGGCCGCGGCGCATCCAGAGTTCAGCCGACGGCGAACTTCAGCATACAACTCCCGAATCACGACACCGGAATCATCGACAAGGTAAGCGAACTGATGAAACGCTTTAGTTTGGACAGGCACGTCAATCAAGGGGGAATGGCTATGGCGGCAAAGAGCCTGAGATCGATCTTTTGGGCCCTCGGCGCGTTGCTGCTGACGGCGACGCCGGCCCTGGCCAGCGACGCCGACTTGGCCATTCCCGACCTGCACGCCGGCACCTTCACCATCGCCGGCAAGGTGATCAGCGCCTGGTGGCTGCTGTTCTGGGGGGCGTGCGTGATCGGCGGCACGTTGGGCATCAGTCTCTATCTGCGAACCCAGATTCACAAGCTGCCGGCCCACAAGTCGATGCTCGACGTCGCCGAGATCATCTACCAGACCTGCAAGACCTACCTCATTCAGCAGGGCAAGTTCTTGCTGATGCTGTTTGTGCTGATCTCGGTGGCAATCTCGTACTATCTGCTCGGCTTCTCGGGCGAGACCAAGTACGGCCTGCACTCCAGTGCAGGCGGCACCGTGCGATCTAGCGCCATCCAGTATCTCGAGCAAGAGAAAGTCCCCGCGGAGGTGGTCGCCTCGCTGCAACGACTAGAGGACCAAAAGCCCGTGGGCAGCCAGGATGAGTTTATCGCGAAACTGCGCCAGCAAGTGACGTCGGAACAATGGGACCAAAAATTGGGCGACACGACCGTAGGCGAGACGATCCTCAAATACGCGGCCCCCACGCCAATTGCTCCCATCCTCAAGGTGCTGCTGGTGCTGTTCTTCGCCGTGGTCGGCATGGGCGGCTCGTACGCGGTGGCCTGGTACGGCATCCGCGTCAACACCTATGCCAACTGTCGGACGGCCTTCGCCGCGCTTCGCGGGGTGCCGTGGGACGTGGTCAACATCCCGTTGCGGGCCGGCATGTCGATCGGCCTGTTCTTGATCTCGCTCGAACTGGTGATGATGGTGATCATCCTGCTCTTCGTGCCGCGGCAGATTGTCGGCGTTTGCTTCCTGGGCTTCGCCATCGGTGAGTCGCTGGGCGCGTCGGCCCTCCGCATCGCGGGCGGCATCTTCACCAAGATCGCCGACATCGGATCGGACCTGATGAAGATCGTCTTCAACGTGAAGGAAGACGACCCGCGCAACCCGGGTGTGATCGCCGACTGCACGGGCGACAACGCGGGCGACTCGGTCGGACCGACCGCCGACGGCTTCGAGACCTACGGCGTGACCGGCGTGGCCCTGATCGCTTTCATTACGCTGGCCGTCAACAACGTCGATCTCCAGGCCAAGCTCATCGTCTGGATCTTCGCCATGCGGTTCCTGATGGACTTCATGTCCGGCGTGTCGTACTTCATCAACCAGGCGATCTCCGAGGGCCAATACAAGGGCCTGAAAGAGTTCAACTTCGAGCAGCCGCTCACCCGGCTGATCTGGATCGCCTCGATCCTTTGCATCAGCACGTCGTTCTTCATGAGCTGGCTGCTGATCAGCGACATCAAGGTGGGTGACACCCCGCTGCGCAATCTCTGGTGGCAGCTCGCCACGATCATCAGTTGCGGCACGCTGGCCGCGGTGCTCATTCCGGAGTTCACCAAAGTCTTCACCAGCTCGCACTCCAAACACGTGCATGAAATTGTCACGGCGTCCCGCGAAGGCGGCGCCTCGCTGACGATTCTGTCAGGCATCGTGGCGGGCAACTTCAGCGCCTTTTGGAAGGGCATCCTGATCGCCGGCCTGATGGCGGGGGCCTACTTCGTCAGTCTGCAAGGGCTCGACAAGGTCATGCAGGTGCAACTCGAGCCCGCCAAGTCGGCCACTTTGGAAAAACAGAGCGACGCTACCAAGACCAAGATCAAACGCGAGTTCAGCGAGACCGAGGGCGTGGAATCGGCCACGCTGAACGGTTTGCCCCCGGCCACGCAGGCCAAGATCAAGGAGGAACTCAAGGACAACGTCAATCTCGTCGGCGTCGGCTCGATCTTCGCCTTCGGCCTGGTCGCGTTCGGCTTCCTGTGCATGGGCCCGGTGACTATCGCCGTCGATAGTTATGGTCCCGTGACCGACAACGCGCAATCGGTCTTCGAGCTGGCCCAGACCGAGAGCATCCCCGGCATCAAGGAGGAGATCAAAAGGGACTTCGGCTTCACACCGGACTTCGAGCTGGGCAAGCACTACCTGGAGTCCAACGACTCGGCCGGCAACACCTTCAAGGCCACGGCCAAGCCGGTGCTCATCGGCACCGCCGTCGTGGGGGCCACGACGATGATCTTCTCGATCATCCTGCTGTTGGGCAAAGCCGGCCTGCTGCACCTGAGCCTGACCGATGCCCCGGTGCTCTTGGGCTTCATCTGCGGCGGGGCCGTCGTCTACTGGTTCTGCGGAGCGTCGATGCAGGCGGTGACCACCGGCGCCTACCGGGCCGTCGAGTACATCAAGAAGAACATGGACCTCGACAAGAAGGCGGCCGATATCGAAGACTCGAAGACCGTCGTCCGCATCTGCACCGAGTATGCCCAGAGCGGCATGTGGAACATCTTCATCGCCTTGATGTCTTTCACGCTGGCCTTCGCCTTCTTCAACCCGAACTTCTTCGTCGCCTACCTGATCTCGATCGCGGCCTTCGGCCTGTTCCAGGCCATTTACATGGCCAACGCCGGCGGTGCTTGGGACAACGCCAAGAAGCTGGTGGAGGTCGATCTCAAGGAAAAGGGCACGCCGCTTCACGCGGCCACGGTGATCGGCGACACCGTCGGCGACCCGTTCAAGGACACCACCTCGGTCTCGCTCAACCCGATCATCAAGTTCTCCACCCTCTTCGGCCTGTTGGCCGTGGAGATCGCGGTGGAGATCAAGAAAGCCGCCGGGCTTGGCCATGGGAGCGATTTCACCGGCGTGGTGGGCGTGATCCTGCTCGCGGTGGCGCTCGTGTTCGTGTGGCGGTCGTTCTACAAGATGCGGATTCCGCAGGAGGAGGGCGCCCACGGCAAGCCCCGCGCGACCCACGGCGGCCACAAGAAGTCGCCCGCGGCCAGCCACTAGCCATAAAGCCTGAAGAATTGACGGAAACCAGCACCCCGGCTGCTCGCCAGCAGCCGGGGTGCTTTCCTGCTCGCCACTCGCCACCTCGTCACTGACCACGGACACCGCCTGGCAATCGCTCTATCCTTT
>JBGQHD010000355.1:0-5912 GCA_041497795.1 Planctomycetia bacterium | reverse complement strand
GCCACGCTGAAAGCCTGGATCGAGGAGGGCGCCGCCGCACCCAACGAGCCGATCCCGCCCGACCCGCGCAGCCACTGGGCCTACCAGCCGCCGCGGCGGCCAGCGATCCCGCGTGTCAAGAACGCCGCCTGGGTGCGTAACCCCATCGACGCCTTCATCGCGGCTGAGCACGAGCGGCACGGGCTGCGACCGCTGCCCGAGGCGCCGCCCGAGGTCCTACTGCGGCGGCTGCACTTCGATCTGGTGGGGCTGCCGCCGGACGGGAACCCGATTGCCAGCACCCCGGCTGCTGGGAGCAGCCGGGGTGCTGAATTCGACCGCCTCGCGGAGCAGCTCCTCGCCAGCCCGCGATACGGCGAACGCTGGGGCCGCCACTGGATGGATATCTGGCGCTACAGCGACTGGACGGGCTTCGGCGGCGAGATCCGCTACAGCCAGCCGCACATCTGGCGGTGGCGCGATTGGATCGTCGAGTCGCTCAACGCCGACAAAGGCTACGACCGCATGATCCAGGAGATGCTGGCCGGCGACGAGCTGGCCCCGGACGACCCGGCCGTGGCCCGCGCCACCGGCTTCCTCGTCCGCAACTGGTACAAGTTCGACCGCAACAGTTGGCTCGATGACACCATCGAGCACACGGCCAAGGCCTTCCTCGGCGTCACGCTGAACTGTGCCCGCTGCCACGACCACAAGTACGACCCGATCACGCAGGAGGAATACTACCGCTTCCGCGCGATCTTCGAGCCGCACAACGTACGCACCGACCCGGTCGGGCAGGCCGATTGGCAGTCCGCCGCCCACGATGGCTCGGTCGTCTCGCCGCTCGACACAGCCAAGAACGGCCGCGTGCTGGCCTACGACGCCGAGCCGAAGGCCGCCACGCACCTCTTCATCCGCGGCGACTTCAAGCGGCCGGACAAAGACCGCGCGATCTCGCCGGGCGTCCCTGCGGCACTCGGCGGCGCGGAGTTTCGCGCCCGGCCAGTGACGCTGCCGCCGTCGAGCTATTACCCAGCGCTGCGGGCGGAAGTCATCGACGGCCTGGTGGCCGAGGCCCAGGCCGGCATCTCGGCGGCCGAACGTTCGCAGGCCAAAGCGCGCGAAGAGCCAGCGATGGCGGAGCAGGCCCGGCGCGCGGCCGCCCTCGCCGAAAAACAGCTAGCTGCCGCCCAAGCCAAGCTGGCCTCCCTGGAAGCGCGCATCGCCGCGGAGCGAGCCAAACACGTAGGGTGGGCTGTGCCCACCAAAAGCACATCAACCAGCGCCGAGCCGGGCCGCAAACCCAACGACGAGAAGCTGCGCCGCCTGTCGTTGGCCGCCGGCAAGGCTGAGCGCCTGGCGGCGCTCGCCGCCGCCGAAGAGGCGCTCGCCAAGGCGGAACTCGACGCCGCAAAAACCGACGCCAAGACGCCTCAGCAGAAGCCGGGCGAGGCGGAGAAGAATCTCGCCGCCGCTCGCCAAGCCGTAGAAACTGCCCGCCAGAACGCCACGAAGGAGGATGCTGCCTGCGCGCCCCTCGGAACGATCTATCCCCAGGAAAGCACCGGCCGGCGAGCCGCGTTGGCCCGCTGGATCGCCGACCGCCGCAACCCGCTGACCGCCCGCGTGGCGGTGAACCACGTCTGGGCCAGGCACTTTGGCCGGCCGCTGGTGGAGAACGTGGTGGACTTCGGCCTCCGCAGTCCTCGCCCGGAGCATGCCGACCTGCTCGATTACTTGGCGGTGGAGCTGATGGAGAATGGCTGGAGCCTCAAGCATCTGCACCGGCTGATCGTCACGTCCAGCGCGTATCGGCTGGCGTCGGCGGTGCCATCGTTGCCAACGGGAGACGCCGGACGGATTGGAAATCCGTCCTACGAAGAAAATCAGCGGCGCGACCCGTACAATCGCTTCTTCTGGCGAGCCAACGCTCGCCGGTTGGAGGCCGAGGCCGTGCGCGACGCCATGCTGCACCTGGCCGGCTCGCTCGACGGGGCGATGGGCGGCCCGGACATCGACCACACGCTCGGGCTGACGGTGCCCCGCCGCAGCCTGTACTTCCGCCACGCGCGCGAGCGGCAGATGGGCTTTCTCCTGCTGTTCGACGCCGCCAGCCCTCAAGAATGCTACCGCCGCCGCGACTCCATCTTGCCGCAGCAGGCGCTAGTGATGGTGAACAGCACGCTCAACGTCTCGCAAGCCCGGCTGCTGGCCCGGCGGCTGGGCCGGGGCGACGAGCCTTCCGCTGCGTCCCTCGCGCTGGGCGACCAAGCGTTTGTCTCTGCCGCGTTCCAGACCGTTATCGGCCGTCGGCCCACCGAAGCGGAGCTGGCCGAATGTCTGCGCTTCTTGCGCGAGCAGGCCGAACGTCTCTCGTCGGCGGGCAAGCTGCAACCCATCGGCACCGGTGAGATCGTCGTCGCCCCGGCGGAGAGTCCCGGCGCGCGAGCCAGAGAGAACCTCGTGCTCGTCCTCTTCAGCCACCACGAGTTCGTGACCGTGCGGTGAGCCGTCATCTCTCGCGCCGCATCGCGCGCTGGATGTCCCGCTGCGAGTCGGCTTTCTTCAGCACGTCGCGCTTGTCGTGCAGCTTGCGGCCGCGGCACAGGGCCAACAGCAGCTTGGCCCGGCCCTCGTCGTTGAAGTAGAGCTTCAGCGGCACCAGCGTCAGGCCGCGCTCGTAGGCCTGGGCGGCGAACTTCTTGACCTCGCGGCGGTGCATCAGCAGCTTCCGCGGCCGCTTGGGATCGTGGTTGAAGCACGTGGCGTGGCTGTACTCGGGGATGTCGCAGCCCAGCAGCCACACCTCGCCGGAGCGCACCTTGGCGTGAGCCTCGTCCAGCGAGACGTGCCCGGCCCGCAGGCTCTTCACTTCGCTCCCGGCCAGCATGATGCCGCACTCCAGCGTGTCGAGCACGTCGTACTCGTGCCGGGCCCGGCGGTTCTGGGCGACCACCTTGACGGCCGGCTCGCCCTGGGCCGCCGACTTCCTGGGCTTGCGCGTCTTGTCGTTCACCGTTCCGCTCACTTGCCCCCCAGCTTGTGCCCGGTGAGCTTGAAGCTTCGCACCGTCAGCCCTTTGGATGAAGCCGTGGCGACCGTATGCGAAGCGGGCAAGTCCCATTGCCCCTCGCGCCGCCAGCCGTCTTGAATGGTCTCGGTGCTTTGCAGCTTGCCGTCGGCGGCGCTCCAGTATTGTACGGTGTACGAGCGGGGCAGGTACTTGCCGTCGGCGTTCTTGTCGTTGTCCAGCACGGTGATCGTCATGTTCTGCTCGCCCAGGTGGCGGTTGACGACCATGATCTGGTCGTCGTGGATGCGATAGCTGGAGGCGAACCGGCCGCCGACGAAGGTGAGCAAGCGGCCCAGCGGGTGGTGCTCGTCGTCGTCGGCGAAGTAGAGCACCGGCTTCTCGCGCCGTGGCGAGGCCTGGCGGTGCAGCACGATCGAACCGAGCTGTTCCTCGACCCAGGCCGCGGCTTTGTCTTTGATGTCGGTCGTCACGGCGCCGTCGGCCCCGACGCGGACCGTGCCGCTGAAGGCGCGGTCGTCGCAGAATCCCTTGATTTCAGCGGCAAATCCGGGGAAGTCGCGCCACGACGCCCGCGTGGCCAGCGCCTTCTCGAACAGCGCCACGGCCTCGTCGTCCGGCTCGGTCCGCACCAGCGGCCAGGGGAACGACAGCGTGGCAAAGCGGCGGATTTCGCTGTAGCTCTTGCCGCCGCGCTCGCCGGCCTGCTTGAGGGTGGCGCTCGTATAGACGCAATAGTAGCCGGGCGAACTGGGCTTCCACGTCGCGCGGCCCTCTTTGTCGGCCTTGAGCTGCTCGTTGGCCAGGGTGTCGTCCACCGTGGTGAACTCGGCTTCCGGCACCGGCTTGCCGTCTTGCAAGGCGGTGAGCGTTACGCCGCCCTCGCCGAATGTGGCCACGATCTCCAGGGGCAGCTTCTCCAGCGGCTTCAGGTCACCCAGGGCCTTAGCCTCGCCAGAGACGGCCTTGGGATAGTATTGCAGGAGGAACGAGACGTCCTTCCGCGTCAGCACGCCGTACTCGCACTGCCCGGCGATGGAGACGGCCGGCGCCGACGGCACAAACGCCGTCAAACGGTCGGTCTGCTTGCGGACCTCCAGCGGCTGGAACTTGCCCGGTGCCGTCTGCACCCAAAGCTGCGTGCCGGCGATCTTCTCCACGAACTTCGGATCGCCGGCCGTGGCGTTCTCGCTGAAGAACACGTCCACACGCCGGCCCCCCTCGGCGTTCGGGCCGATGCGCGTGAAGAGGAAATGGGCCTGGGCCTGCCCGGCCAGCGACATCCCGGCGGCCAGTACGGCAAGAATCCATCGGCAGGGCATCGTTGACCTCGCGCGGTTGATCGGCGGAGAATGGAGTGTGGAGAATACCTTTTGGAGTGCGGCGACTCGTCGCCGCTTTTGGATTTTTCGGATAGGGAAACTCAGCACACGGCGTGGTGCCATAAAATCCCAAAGCGGTGACAAGTCACCGCACTCCATGCGAGGTTATACCCCAACGATGGCAAACGACAAAGAACCGCCGACCGACCTCGACCGCTACGCCCGGCAGTGGCGCTATCCGCCGCTGGGCGAAGAGGGGCAGCGCCGGCTGATGCAGAGCCGCGCCCTCCTCTGCGGCTGCGGGGCGCTGGGGACCGTGCTGGCCAATACGCTGGCCCGCGCCGGCGTCGGCTACCTGCGGATCGCCGACCGCGACTTTCTGGAGCTGAACAACCTCCAGCGGCAGGTGCTGTTCGACGAAGACGACGTCGCCGCTGGGCTACCCAAGGCCATCGCCGCGGCGAATAAGCTTCGCCGCATCAACTCCGCCATCACCATCGAGCCGATCGTCACCGACGTCGATCACACGAACATCGAATCGCTATGCCGCGACGTGGACATCATCCTCGACGGCACCGACAACTTCGAGACGCGGTTCCTTATCAACGACGCGGCCCACAAGCTGCGGCTCCCCTGGGTCTACGGCGGCTGCCTGGGGGCCGAGGGGCAGACGCTGACCATCCTGCCGGGCGAGACGCCGTGCCTGCGGTGCCTGATGAGCGAACCGCCGCCGCCGGGCGAGTCGCCCACCTGCGACACGGCCGGCATCCTGGGGCCGATCATCAACGTCATCGCCTCGATGCAGGCCTGCGAGGCGATCAAGATCCTCAGCGGCCATCGCGAGGCGATCAGCCGCCAATGGACGATCATCAGCCTGTGGGACAACACGATCCGGCAGCTCGATGTCAGCTCGCTGCGCGATACTAACTCACCAGGCGGCGATTGTCCGGCCTGCCGCGGCGAATACCCTTGGCTCTCCGGCCAGCGCGGCAGCCACACGGCCGTGCTCTGCGGGCGAAACGCGGTGCAGATCACGCCGCCCGACCGGCAGCGGCTGTCGCTGGAGGCGATGGCCGAGAAGCTCCGCGGGGTGGGGCGCGTGACAATCAACCCGTTTCTTTTGCGTCTCGAGATCGATGGCTATCTGATCACGCTCTTCCCCGACGGCCGAGCGATCATCGGCGGCACGGACGAGATCGCCGTGGCGAAGACCGTGTACGCGAAGTACGTGGGAAGCTGAGACGCACCACCAATCCGCTTGCGGTTTAGCCGCGAGCCGACGGCGAGCCGGCGTCAAACGGCTCACGTCGTCCCGGCATCTCGGACCGATTGACAATCCGTCCTACAGGAACAGCCACACCGTCAGGGCGAAGATCGGCAGCAGCACCGGCACGCTGTAGCAGAAGACGTAGCCGAAGAAGCTGGGCATCTTGATCCCGGAGCTTTCGGCGATCGTCTTCACCATGAAGTTTGGGCCGTTGCCGATATAGGTCATCGAGCCCATGAAGACCGCGCCCAGGCTGACCGCGGCCAGCAAGAAGGCGTCCACACCGGCGGTCTCCGCCGTTCCCTTGGCCACG
>JBGQHD010000354.1:0-5921 GCA_041497795.1 Planctomycetia bacterium | reverse complement strand
CTTCCTGGACATGTACCTGGGCACCGGCGACCCGTTCCTTTCCACGCTCGTGCCCAACCGTATGCTCAAAAACGTCGCCGGTCGGCGATTTGCGGACATCACCGCTTCCTCCCGCACCGGCCACCTGCAGAAGGGGCACGGCACGGCCTGCGGCGATTGGGACCGCGACGGCAACGTGGACATTTTCATCTCGATGGGCGGGGCCGTGCCCGGCGACCGGTACCACAACGTGCTTTTTCAAAACCCCGGCCAGGGCAACCACTGGCTGACGCTGAAGCTCGTCGGCAGGGTGACCAACCGGTCGGCCATCGGCGCCCGGATCAAGGTCGTGACCGCTGGCGAGAAGCCCTTAACGGTTCACCGGCACGTCTCGACGGGCAGCAGTTTTGGGGCCAACCCCTTGCAGCAAACCATCGGCCTGGGCGGCGCGGACCGAGTGGCGCTGCTGGAGATCTCTTGGCCGACCAGCGGCACGACCCAGGTTTTCAAAGATATTGCCGCGGATCAGGCCATCGAGGTCACCGAACTGGCCGGCGACTATCGAAAGCTCGCCTGGCCCGTGGTTCAGCGCCCGAAGTAGCGATTATCATGGGAACCAAGGTTCGGCGTGGGGCTGCGGCGCGATATCACACGTTGTTGCGTCAACTTTGTTCTTCATCACAGTGAGACAAGTCATGCCATCCCTCTCGCGACCGACGTTCGTCCTCGTGGTCTCCGCGATGCTGGTGGCTGGTGCCTCGAGGTTCGCCCCGGCAGCGGACGATCCGGCGGTGTGGCACGTGAAGGCCATTCACCCGGACGGCAAGCTGCTGGACGTCAAGGCGATCGACAAGGAAGGCAAGGCCCACGACGTGAAGGCCATCGCCGACGCCGGCAACAACCACATCTTCGACGTCAAGGCGTTCATCGGCGGCAAGGTGCTGCCGGTGAAAGTCCTCGTCAGCACGGACCGCTTTGCCCCGGTGAAGGCCGTCGGCAGCGACGGCACGATCTACGACATCAAGGTCGTGCTGGAGGACGGCACGAAGCTCGATGTCAAGGGCGTCAGCCGGGCCGGCAGCCTGTTCCACATCAAGGCGGTCGGGCCGCAGGAGCAGTTCTACGGCGTGAAGGCCGTCTCGCGCACCGGCCACGTCTACGACGTCAAGGGGATCAAGACCACCGAGGAGACGGTCGAGGGCAAGATCAAGGACGTCGAGATCCAGGCCCACGTGAAGGCGCTGCCGCAGGTGCCGTAAGGAGTGGGGCACGTTTCCAAACGTGCGAGAGACCCTTCGCCGCGCTCAGGGTGACCGATGTGACCGCGCAGCGAGGAATCTCCGCGTCCGAGAGCCTTCGCTACGCTCAGGGTGACCGTTTCTCGGCCCGCAAGCGTGACAGGTCTTGGCCCCTCAAAGGAAGGGCGAGCTTCTGCCCTCGTTCGCCGCTTCCGGTTACCATAGTCCGACGGGCCTTGGGTCCGGCAGCCTTTCTCTCCAAGGGTATTCGTCGATGCGCAGTTTTCGGCTCGTCGTATTGGGAAGCGTGCTGACGTCGCTGCTTGCCGCAGGGCGCGGACAGGAGGGCCACGACGACTCCGGCCTGGCCACGCTGGTGGAGGTGCTCGGCCAGGTCGATGACACCGCCGTGCAGGTTGACGTGCTCCAGGGGATGCACGACGCGCTCCGCGGCCGCAAGCAGGTGAAGGCGCCGCGAGCCTGGTCGGCGGTCTACGACAAGCTGGCGGCGAGCCGCGCCGGCGACGTTCGCGAGAAAGCCCGGCTGCTGGCGCTGATCTTCGGCGATACGCGGGCGATCGGGTCGCTCCGCGCGACGACTGCCGACACATCGCAAAAGCCCGAGACGCGTCGGGCGGCGCTGACGGCCCTCGTCGAGGCGGGCACACCCAAGCTGGGGCCGTTCTTGCATTCCCTCTTGGATGACAAGCAACTGCGGACCACAGCGATTTCTTCGCTCGCCGCGTATGACGACGAGGCGACGCCCAGGGAGATCCTGCGCCGCTATCCGTCGCTTGCCGAGGAGGAGAAGCCCGAGGCCGTTGCCACACTGGCCTCGCGCGTGTCTTACGCGTTGGCGCTGCTGGACGCCGTGGAGAAAAAGACCGTGCCGCGGAGCGATATCACCGCGCACACGGCGCGGCAGCTTCAGGCGTTCGGCGACAAGCGTCTCAGTGACCGGCTCGCGCAAGTCTGGGGGACGGTCCGCAAGACCTCCGGCCAGAAGGACGCCTTGCTGGCCAAGTACAAAACCCTGCTCACGCCCGACTACCTGGCGACGGCCAACTTGCCCAGCGGCCGCCGGCTGTTTCAGAAGAACTGCGGGAGCTGTCACCGCCTGTACGGCGAAGGGGGGCAAGTCGGTCCGGACCTGACCGGCTCGAACCGCAAGAACCTCGACTACGTGCTGGAAAACGTGCTGGACCCCAGCGCGCTCATCAACCGCGACTACAAGCTCACGCTGGTGCTGGCCACCGACGGCCGGCTGATCAGCGGGATCGTCTCCGAGCAGCCCGGCGGCACGATCGCCGTGCAGACCGCGACCCAGCGAGTCTTCCTGACGAAGGACGATATCGAACGGATGCAGCCCTCGGAACTCTCCATGATGCCCGAAGGGGCGCTGGACAAGCTGACGAGCGACGAGATTCGCGACCTGGTGGCGTACCTGAAGACGGAGAGCCAGGTCAAGCCGCCGGAGGAGAAGCGGTGAACGTGGTGGGTTCCGGATCCTGCCCCGCCCCGTAGTTATGTCCGCGGAAACTTGACTCTTGCCGCAATCACGGGTACTGATGCACTTTGAAACGCGAATTCTCGCGTTTGGCACGCCATCTTGGAACCGGGGTCATTGACAGCTTGTCGGCGTTCGGTATCCTGACGGGATACAGACGATCCCTTCTGGATACGGAGCACGCCGAATGCTTGATTTGCAGCCGCTTCGCGTCAGTTTGACGAAAAATGGCTACCTCAAAATCGCTGAGGTGGTGAAGCGTCACCCGCGATGGGAAGTGCTGGACAACATCCGCGGAGCTTACCGCGGCGTCAATCTCGTGCGGTCGCAGGTAGCGAACATCATGGGGGAAGACATCTCCGGCGAGCTGCCTGAATTCTGGGACGAGATCCGGCAGCACGGTGACAGGGCCGTAGACGCCTTTGTCCTCGTCGCCATCATCATGTCGCACGGCGATCTGATTCACCTGCTCAAAGCCTCATTCCAGGGAGACATGAAGGGGCATCTGGAGCGCGCGAGCGTCGGCGAGAAGGCGTACACCAATCTGGTTTACGCGATGGCGTGCTGCGGGCTGTGCGACTATGCGAGGGGCGCGGAAGCGACGACCTACGACATGCGCGGCCTTGTGCACGAGCTTCGGGAAGCCGGCCATGTCGTGCGCCAGTTGATCGAACACAAAATGCGCAGGTGTGGCTGGAGACCGGCCGACCGTCCGGGCGGAACGGACTTTTTCCGCGAATGCGAAGAGAACGAGATCCACCGCGTGTTTGGCTTGGAGCCGCGAGCGTTCCGCAGTTGGCTCGAAAACCGACTGCGAATCGCCGCGCCCGCAGAGCGCCAGCATCGCCCGCGACTGCCGCGGTAGTGCTACGCACTCACCAGGATACGGCCAGTTTCATCGCCACGGTACTGCGGAACAACGTGGCGTCGTTTGAGGTAGGTGTTGACCTCGTTACCCCATTGCTTCCACGCATCACGCGGAGCACGAGCAAAGAGTTCCAGGAACGGACCGGGGCTACAGTCTTCAATGATGTCGTAGGCTTCGTCGGGCTTTCTGGAATGCTCGCGCTTGCGTGTCGATAGGACGTTGACTTGCCGGCGCCCGGGGGCGCTTGTGCGGAGTTGTCCGCGAACGCCGAACAGCAAGACTTCGGTTACGTTACGGAAGTAGAACCCTACGCCTCGACCGTCTGGGCCGCCATCGCGTCGCACCTTGAACCAAATGATGTTGGTCTTATAGGTGAAGCCCCAGGCGTCCAGAACGTCGAGACCTTCGCGAAGGAGTGCGTTTGGAACCCACAGGTAGAGATGGCTTTTTTCCGCTGCATGCTCTGCTATCGGCATCTCGGCTATCTCGTCCAGAGTCATCGTCGGGTACCGACGTAAGCGTCGGTGCTCGGGCGCGACCTTTCCCGTGCGGTTCTGAAAGCGCCACGGCGGGTCTGCGAGAATTGTGCCGAATTTTCCGCTTAGGCAAGGGAGAGCCATTCTTTCAACCCTGCGAGATTCGACGCTGGGAGTGCCACGAATTGGTATCGGCCAAAATCGCGCCGCACTCCACGGTTCCACCAGCTTTTTCGTCCACCCAGATAATTATACGGAGCCAGTGATTCAGATGCAAGGTCTTTTTTGGGTGTACAGAAAAGATCCAGCTCGAATCTGCGAGAGATTGCGCGAAAGAAGTGCGGCGGGCGGCCCGCAGTTTGGCGCTGCAGCGGCCTTATAAGCCGCCGGAGGGAGCCGGCGCGAGCCGGCATGGGTTCGATTCCCCCGCGCGCCGCTACTTTGAATTTAAGATGCGCTTGGCCTTCGCGAGCAAGATGCGGCGCGTGAATTCCGAGGTGTTTTCCCCTAGCTTCTTGGCAGCGTCGCAGACCAGATCGTATTCGTGACTCGACATGCGGAAATACCGTTTCGGGGTCTGACCCGTTCGCGGTCGTCCGCGCGGCCTTTTCTTCTTGGTCTCAGCCATTCAGGCATTTTATGGCCACCCACAAATGTTGTCAAACTCGTCTATTTTATGGGCGGACACAAAAAGAGACTCGCGTTACAATGCTAGCAGTTGGCATCCCACAAAAACTCCGGCAGTCGCGCTAACGACTGCCGGGGCGAGAACAATCAGGCCGGCTGGCCCAAATGCTCCCTGGCAGTTGCATTCTACGCCTGCCGACCCCAGCTCCCAAGGGTCGAGCAATGGCAAACATTCTTCGCAAGGATCGGCAGCTTGCCGTTACCCACCTGCCTTGGTCTTTCGACCGCCAAACGCCGTGATTTCGCTCCGCAGAAGCCTGAATTGCTCGAGACACTCCACGATGTCCTGGAACTCACCGGGAAAGTCGGCTGACAGGATCGCGCAAGAATGCCAGCGTTCCTCGACCAGGTAACATCTCCGCACCGCAGCGGGAACCAAGTTCGTGCTCACGTCACTTGCCCTTGCGCATCCAGGAGCTGACGACCAGCACGCCGATGACCAGCAGCAGCCAGAGCCACCACTTGTTGCCCTCCTCCTGGTCGTCGTCCTTGTCTTTGTCCGGGGGCGGTGGCTCGCCGCCCAGGTGGAGCGCCACGCCCCGGTCCTGCGCCTCGCGGACTTCCATCGCCGGGTCGGCGTACGTGCTCACGAGCTGACTCACCCGGCCGGACGTCGCCAGGTTGCCGCCCGATTCATTTCGGTTCGCATTGATGGTTGGCGTCGAGCCGCCCACGGTTCCTAGCGTGCCGCGCAGATCGACGGTGGGCGTGGTCGTCGTGGTCAGAGTCGATCCGCCCCGCGTCAGATCGAGGGGAATGGGCGGCGGAGGCATCGGATGAACGTTGACCGGGCCGCGGATCGGCGCGATCGGCGCCGCGATGGGGATACCCGTTGGAACAACCGGAAGGGGTGTAGGAACGATCGGGAGCGGTCTGGGAAAGACCGGGAGTGTGGGCACGACTGGCAGGGTCGGAATCCGCGGCACGACTTGGGCCACGGCCGGGCCGATCGACGAGCCGGTGAACAACGCGCAAGCGACGGCGACGATGAGGTAGCGTGGCATAGACCTGAGAGTGAAAGGGAAAGGGGCGGTCGTGGACGGTCCAACGTGCCAACCTTGGTTTCGGGCACGTTTGGAAACGTGCCCCACGTTGGCCAGCCCACCCTACCTGAGGAAGCCGATGTAGAAGCTGAAGACTCGGGTGTCGTCGGGAGCGGCCTTGTT
>JBGQHD010000353.1:0-5932 GCA_041497795.1 Planctomycetia bacterium | reverse complement strand
GTCTTCGGCCGCGACGTGGCTCCAGCCGTCGAGCTTGTGCCGGAGGATGGCGAGCTTGAACATCTCCATCGCCTCGGCCAGGTCGGCCGGCAGCTCGGGCAAGTTCTCGAACGGCCGGATCGATTCGACCGGGGCATCGGCCAGGTACAAGTTCCGCGGCGGCGCATCGGCGGCGGCGAACGGGACCGATGGCTCGTCGCCGAAGTCGGGGCCTTCGCCGAAATCCGGACCGGCCGGCGAAGTGCCGTTGCGCGACGTGCCGCTGGCGCGCTCGCTGCCGGAACTTGATCGATCGCTCGTAGCCCGCAGCCGCGACTTGGCGTCCGCCGGTTCGGCGTTGTCGGCCCGCGGCGCGTCTTCGTCGAACTCTGCGGTCACGATATCGGCGTCCCGCGGCTTCTCGTCGCTCGCCGCGCCATAGGCCTGCCAGCGCTGGCGGCGCATGTCGGCCACGCTCCAGCCGTTCTGTACCGCCCCTTCGAGCCACAGCTCCGGGTCGAGCCACTCCAGCGAGGCCTGAAAGTGGCTCCAATAGATGCCGGCGTACTGCTCGCGCACGGCGGCGAACCGTTCGTGCACGCGCCGCAGCCGGCCCACGTGCTGGCTGCTGACCGCCCCAACGCGGCTGGCCCAGGCCTCGTCGGAGTATTCCTGCACGGCGGCGCCGGCCGCGATCAGGGCCTCGCGCCACTCGAAGATGATCCGGCCCTTCTCCCAGTTCGTGGTGCTGACCAGCCCATTCCAGCGATGCACGTAGGGCTGCGAGGCCTCTTCGACGAATTCTTGAGCCGGATCGACAAGTTGCAGGTCGGCCATGACGCAACGCCCCTCTTCCTGACAATCGGAACGCTTCTCGACGAGAGGGGCCGATTCTAGAAAGCGCGGCGCGCCGCGGCCAGAAGCGCCTGCCGCGAATCGGCGGCGGTGTTTCGCTGCCAGCGCTAAGCCGCGACGGCTGCCGAAGTTATCTCGCTGTGCAGACCAGCGACACGGCGGCGACGTTGGGGATAACTTGTCGCTCGCGGTCTCTCTTGCTCGGATGTTTGAACAGAAGGAAACGAAGGCAACGAAGGAGAAGATTCAAAGGGCCTGTCTTCGTTTCCTTCGTTACCTTCTGTTCAAATTTCTCGTGCCGCTACACCGCGTCACGTTCTTGTTGCCTCCGGTTGCTACTTCTTCTCCTTCTTCGCGCCGCCCGGCTTCTTCTTCGCCGGCTTTGTTTCAGGCGGCAAGTCCCGCGTGGCCAGGGCGCGAATCGCTTCGAATTCCCGCTGCCAAGCTTGCTCCAACTCGCGGACCTTGTCCGGGTGACGAGCGGCCAAGTCGTGCGCCTCGCAGCGGTCCGTCTTCAGGTCAAAGAGTTCCCACGGCGCGCCGGCCCCGGCGGCCACGATCTTCCAGTCGCCGACGCGCACCGCGCGATTGTTCTCGTGCAGCCACCATAGACTGTTGTGGGTCACAGTGCCGTCCTTGGCTAGCACCGGCACCAGGCTCTTGCCGGGCGGCGGCGGGACCGGCTCGCCTTTCCACGTCTCGGGCCGTTTCCCGCCGGCCAACTCAAGGATGGTTGGCACGACGTCGATCACGTGCCCCACGTTGTGCCGCAGCTCGCCGCGGGCGGTGATCCCGCGGGGCCAATGCACGACGAGCGGCGTGCAGATGCCCCCTTCGTGGACCCACGTCTTGTGCCGCCGGAACGGCGTGTTGGCCGCGCTCGACCAACCGGGGCCGAGACACAGGTGCGTGGCCGCCGAGCCCGACTCGGCCTTCGGATCGTGGCCGTCGTCGCGGACCATCATCTCTGCACTGGCGCCGTTATCGGAAAGGAACAGCACCAGCGTGTTGTCCCAGGCCCCCATGCCCTTGACCTGCTGAAGCACGCGGCCGATCTCGCGGTCCATACGATCGACCATCGCGGCGTGGATGGCCATCTTCGTTGCCTGAAACTCCTTTTGCTCGGCCGTCAGTTCACTCCAGGGCAGCGGACGGTTTACCT
This sequence comes from Planctomycetia bacterium, assembly GCA_041497795.1. Classification (GTDB taxonomy): domain Bacteria; phylum Planctomycetota; class Planctomycetia; order Pirellulales; family S012-138; genus JBGQHD01. Next base: position 3,936 of record JBGQHD010000353.1, on the reverse strand, counting down.
CGGCCGGGCCAACCTTCTTGAGGGCCTCGGGGAAGGGGTACGGCGGCCCGAGGTCTCGCTCCATCGCCGGCAGGTCGCCGCTGACCAGGCCCATCTCCTTCTGCCGCCGCCAGCGCGCCTGCCGCACTTCGTCCCAGCCGCCGCGATACTTGCCCTGGTAGCGGGCGATGTCTTCGGCCGGCGCGTGCAGCGGAAAGTGCGGCACCGTGAAGGCGAGGTACTGGAAGAACGGCTTGCCCGCGTGATGCTCGGCGTGCTCCTTGAGGTACTTGATGGCGTGCTCGGCGATGGCGGTGGTCGAGTAGTAGCCATCGCTCGATTTGACGGGCGGCAGCGGGCGGCCGTCTTCGGCGTGCCGCTGGGGACTGAAGTTGCGGCCTTCGTCCTGCTGCCAATAGGAATGGTCGAAGCCGTTTTCCAGCGGCAGGCCGTCGAGGTGCCATTTGCCGGAGTGATACGAGCGAAAACCCAGCGGCCCCAGCACGTCCGGCAGCAGCGGCGCCCAAGTAGGCCGCACGCCGCGGCTGCCGCTGGAGATGCCCGGCAACGTGTCGCGCCGCACCTGCTGGGCGTAATAGCCGGTGAGCAGGGCCGCCCGCGTCGGCCAGCAGCGGGTCGTGTTGTAGAACTGCGTGAAGCGCAGGCCGCCGCGGGCGAGCTTGTCGAGGTTCGGCGTGGCGATCTCGCCGCCGTAGCAGCCCAGGTCGGAAAAGCCCAGGTCGTCGGCCAGGATCAAGAGGACGTTCGGCGGTTTGGCGGGCGTCTCGGCGGCGGATGCCTGCGCGGCCGCGCCGGCGACCGCCAGCGATCCGGCCAGCAGCACTACGGCATGCACGCGTGTGGCCCAACTCGACCGACTGCTCCCGGTGCGCATGGTCTTGCTCCCGTTCTGGTTCTTCGCGTCTTCCCGCGTCCAAGCTAGTCGTGCGTGGATTGCCATTCAAGCGGCTTCCACCGACTAGCGGCTACTCGCCGTTCGAGCGTTTGACGCGTGACCCTTGCCAAGGCTAACGCGCGCTGGAGAATGGCTTCACGTACTACCGCCTGACTCCTGACTCGATCACGTCGGGCTGACGCCTCGACGCTCGCCTCCTGAACCCTGACCCCTGACTCCTGACCCCTGACTCCTGACCTCTGATCCCATGAAAGCCGCCTTCATCCAGCAGCCGGGTCCGCCGGAGAGCATCACCTTCGGTGAGTTGCCCAAGCCGTCGCCGACCGCCAAGCAGGTGTTGGTCAAGGTGGCCGCCGTGGCCGTCAATCCGATCGACACCTACATCCGCTCGGGCACGGTCAAGATGGACCTGCCGCGGCCGTTCATCATCGGCTGCGACCTGGCCGGGGTCGTCGAGGCCGCCGGCCCGCAGGCCAAGCGGTTTCGGCCGGGCCAGCGCGTGTGGGGCAGCAACCAGGGGCTGCTCGGCCGCCAGGGCACGTTCGCCGAGTACGCGGCCGTGGACGAGGATTGGCTCTATTCCACGCCCGAGGGGGTCAGCGACGAGCAGGCCGCGGCGACCGCCCTGGTGGGCCTCACGGCCCATCTCGGCCTGTTTCGCGACGCCAAGCTCAGCGGCGGCGAGACGCTGTTCGTCAACGGCGGCACGGGTGGGGTCGGTTGCACGGTCGTACAGATGACGAAGGCCATCGGCGCCCGGGCCATCACCACGGCCGGCACCGATGAGAAAGTCGCCCAGTGCCGGGCCATGGGGGCCGACGTGGCGATCAACTATCGCACGGCCGACGTCGATGCGGTCATCCGCGAGGCGGCCCCCGGCGGCGTGAACGTGTGGTGGGAGTCGCTCCGCGAGCCGAACTTCGACCGGACGGTGCAGCTCCTGGCCCCGCGCGGGCGAATGATCATCATGGCCGGCCGCGACGCCCGGCCGCCGTTCCCCGTCGGCCCGTTCTACGTCAAAGGCTGCTCGCTCTACGGCTTCGCCATGTTCCACGCCACGCCCGACGAGCAGCGAACGTGCTCCGAAGACATCAACCGCTGGCTGGCCGAAGGCAAGCTGCGCCCGAAGATCGACCGCGTGCTGCCACTCTCGCAAGCTGCTGCCGCGCACAAGCTGCAGGAAGAGAATACCATCGGCAAGGCGGGGACGTTGGCCGGAAAGCTGGTGCTGAAACCGTAACGGCTCTCGTTCCAAGGGAGGCGACTTGATGCTCCTGGGAAGCGTAGAACTACGAACCAACGACGAGACGCAATCGCTTCGTCTCGACGACATCGACAAGATGGACGACGGCAGCGGTTACGTCTGCGTTCTCGTCGTGCGCTCCCGTGGGTTTGGTTGCGAGCGCCAGTTCTTTTTCGATGACCGCTTTCTCCCGGAATTCATCAAGGGATTGGAGGCAATGCATGCCGGCCGCCCCGGTCAGATCACATTGAAGGGCACATGGGAGACGGACGAGGTGCGCCTGGAAATGAACTCAAAGGGACATTTAGTTGTCAGTGGCAGCGTGACCGAACACTCGGATCTAGCTCAGCAACTTCACTTTGCCTTACGGACGGACCAGACTGTCTTGGGGCCGCTCATCCGCGATCTTCAAGCAGTGCATCAGGCCCAACGCGGCGCCTGATCGAGGCGGCAGCTAGCGTACCTACGGCGCGCCGGTTCACCGGCGGGAGCGATGCCTAAGATGCCAACAACCTCCATCCACGACGCCTGCGGCCGCGGCGACATCGACGCCGTGCGTGCCCTGATCGCCGCCGATCCGGCTGCCGTGGACGCGGATGATGAACACGGCTGGCGGCCGATCTTTCATGCCGGCCTGTGGCGGCAGGAGCAGGTCGTGCGGTTGCTCATCGAGGCCGGGGCCGATCTGGCCGCCCACGATGGGTACGTGATGCACTACGCCGGCGAGGTGCCGGGCAATAAGGCAATCGTTTCGCTGCTCATTCAATACGGCGCCTTGGACGCCCACGTCCGGCCGACTGATGATCTGTCGCGGCAGTTTCTGGCGGCCGTGTTTCTGGGCGATGCGGCGCGGGTTCGGTCGATGCTCGCCAGGCACCCGCACCTGGCGACGGCGCTCGACGGCCACGGCGATCAGCCCATCCTCCACGCGGCACGCAACGGCGATACCCAGATCGTGCGGCTGCTCATCGCGCACGGCGCGGACGTCAATGCCACCAACCCCCGCGGACATACGGTGCTGTACTGCGCCGGCGGGCACGGACATCTCGACACGCTGCTTCTGCTCCTGGGGGCGGGAGCCGACTGCGACGCGAAGTTCACCGACGATGGCGGGACCTTGCTCGACTGGCTCGCCCAATACCCGGACGACACGCGTTACCAGCCCATCGTCGCGGCCTTGCAGCGACATAAAGCGGGGGGCTGACCGAGTGCTGGCACGGGTGTATGTTAGTGGCGCACGCGGCCCGCGTGCGTTGATTGACCCGCGTGCGTTGATTGACCCTTGTGCGTTGATTGAGTTGTGCACGCGAGCCGCGTGCTCCACGTTCCGGCCCCGGAGACTGGCATCGATGTCCGCCGCCTTGAAGCCGATCACCGACTTCCTCGTGAAACTGGGGATCGAGAAGGTCCCGCACACCGAGAAGAGCTACCTGGCCCATCTCATCGCCGTGCACCGCGACCTGCGGAGCTGGGGCTGCCCGGAGGACGTGTGCCTGGGCGGCATGTTCCATTCCATCTACGGCACGGAGATGTTCCAGGGCTTCAAGGTGCCGCTGGAGCAGCGCGAAGAGCTGCGGCAGATGATCGGCGAGCGGGCGGAGCGGCTGGGCTACCTGAACTGCGCCATGGACCGGCCCACGTTCGACGCCAACTTTCTGGAGGCACGCCTTCTGCCGGATGCACGGGGCCGAGTCTCTCCGAGACTCGAACCCGCGTCTCGGAGAGACGCGGCCACGTGCCAATTCCTCTGGCGCGACCGGATCACGGGTGAGGTGCTGGAGCTGTCGCGGGAGGATTT
>JBGQHD010000352.1:0-5934 GCA_041497795.1 Planctomycetia bacterium | reverse complement strand
GAAACGACGCCGCAGCGCGGGCTCGAAAACGGCCGCTCCCATTTGAAGAATAGCAGGTGCCCGTGTTACGAGCCGGGCATTGGTTTGCTACGAAAAGAATACTCACGGCCGCATAGAAGTCAAGCCGCTTCGGCTTCTCTCCTCGGCTTTTCGACTCCTCGGTCCCTCTGGCGCCTCGGCAGGTCCCTCGCGCTTCGTTGCGGAAACAACTTCCGGGCTGGCCTTGATTTCTCCGCCGAAACGAGGCTCAGTGTGATCGTCGGCGGCCGACGGCGGATCGCGGTTGATACCGTTCCCGGCAAAGCCGGGCGCAACGGCTTGGCGGGTCCCGAAGGCCGCCGCTCACCGTCGCTCGCCGCCCCCGAAGGAGAGACAACATGCCTGCCCGCCGAGATACGCCGCTGACCATCGAGCAACAGATCATCCTATTGCCGACGCTCCCGACGGCTGAGCTCAAAGCCCAATTCGTGGAGCTATTTGGAGAAGCGTCGCGCACCTACGTCCGGTCGCATCTGATCCGCCGAATCGCCTGGCGACTCCAATCGCTGGCCGAGGGAGGGCTCTCCGAGCGGGCTCGCCAGCGAGCCGCCGCGTTGGCGGAAGACAGTGAAGCGCGGCTCGCGGCACCGCCAGGGGTGACGATCCCGAAACCACCTCCCCAACGAGCGCGACACCGGCGCACGTTCCAGAGGGAACTGGCGCCGGGCACGGTGCTCTCCCGGCCCTATCGAGGCCGGCTGTTCCAGGTGAAGGTCCTGGCCGAGGGCTTCGAGTACGACGGCTACGTATACGGCTCGCTATCGGCGGTGGCCAAGGCGATCACCGGGACGCACTGGAACGGGCCCAAGTTCTTCGGGCTGGGTACGCCGTGGGACGAATCGGACGCGCCGTCCGAGGTGGGCGAACCGGAGCCAGGCGACGTGAAGCCCGACGCGGCTGAACCAGAAGTAGAAGCCGGTGCGGAAGCCGGTGACGCCCAGCCCGAGGCCGGCGGCCCAGAGAACGCTCCAGAACCGCCAGCGGCAGAAAGGCGCTCAGAAGCACCCGGTATACAGACTTCTGATCCGCCGCCCGCCGTGGCCGAGCCAAAAATGTCCGACGCGCCACCCGAGGTGACTAGCCCATGACCGACGAGAGCCGCGGCAACTCGCCGCCCCAGCCGGTGCGATGCGCGATCTACACGCGCAAGTCCAGCGAGGAAGGGCTGGAGCAAGAATTCAACTCGTTGGACGCCCAGCGCGACGTGGCCGAGGCATTCATTGCCAGCCAGCGGCACGAGGGCTGGATCTGCTTACCGCAACACTACGACGACGGCGGCTTTACCGGCGGCAACATGGACCGCCCCGCGCTGCGGCAACTGCTCGAGGATATCGGCGCCGGAAAAATTGATTGCGTGGTGATCTACAAGCTGGACCGGCTGACCCGCAGCTTGCTCGACTTCGCCCAGATCATGCAGACCTTCGAGCGGCACGGGGTCGCGTTTGCCTCGGTCACTCAGCAGTTCAATTCGCAGACCTCGATGGGCCGCCTGGTCCTTCACGTGTTGCTGTCCTTCGCCCAGTTCGAGCGGGAGATGATCTCGGAGCGGACGCGGGACAAGATCGCCGCCACGCGGCGCAAGGGGAAGGGCGACGGCCGGCCACGGCTGGGCTACGACGCCGTGAACGGCAAGCTGGTGGTCAACCCGGAAGAGGCCCAGCGCGTGCGGGAGATCTTCGCGCTCTACCTTCGCGAGCAATCCTTGACTGCGACGATGCGCGAACTTCGGCGGCGTGGCTGGGCCAACAAGAGCTGGATCAGCCTGGGCGGGAAACGGTACGGCGGCGGGCCCCTGGACACGATCCGGCTCAAAGGGCTGTTGTCCAACGTCACCTACATCGGCCACGTGCGCTATAAGGACGAAACCTATCCGGGCGAGCATCCGGCCATCGTCGATCCGGGCATTTTTGCCGAAGCGCAGCAAGCGATTCAGCGGCACGACGCCTATTGGAAGAACCGCCCGACCGGGAAGAGCCACCCCCTCTTGCGGGGCCTGCTGCATTGTTCCGCGTGTCATTGCGGAATGATCTGGGGCTCGACGGCGCGCAAGGCTCGCCGCTACGCCTATTACGTTTGCCACCAGGCGACGCGGCGGGGCTGGTGCAGTTGCCCAGTTCCCTCCGTCTCCGCCGACGCGATCGAACCGTTCGTCGTCGAGCAGGTCGCACGGGTCAGTGACGTGCCCGTGGTGGTTCACGAGGTCTGCCGACTGTCGTGGCAGACTTTCATCGCCCAGCGAGGCTCAAGGACCAGCGACCACATCGCTGCGCGCAACGGCGGCGCCCTTCAGAAGGCGCGCATGAAGGAACTGTGGGCGAGGTTCCCTCGCCATTGGAGCCTGCTCAGCAACGGGGACCGCTGTCGGCTGTTGGCGCAACTGATCGAACGGATCGACTACCACGGATCGCTGCAAAAGCTATCGATCACTTTTCGGCCCGCCGGGATCTTGACCCTCATCGAGCATCTCGGCCAGTAAGCGAGAAAACCATGATGAGCCAGGGAGTTACGGTCGAGTATTCGGCCTCGCTGACGCCGCCAAGTCCACGGAAAGCGGATCGGCCGGCCAAGGCCGCGGTGCCCAAGGGCCGCATCCCCAGGCTGTCTCGGTACATGGCCCTGGCGATCCGGTTCGAGGAACTGTTTCAAAGCGGCATCAAGCGGACGGACGTCAGTGAATGGTGCCACATCTCCCTGTCCCGCATGACCCAGATCACGAATCTGCTCATTTTGGCTCCCGATATCCAGGAGGAGATCTTGTTCCTGCCGCGCACCGTGCGGCGCTGCGTCGTCAACGAGTACAAGCTGCGCCGCATGCGCACGCTCGTCTGGAGCGAACAGCGCTGGCGATGGGCCGAGCTGAAACGATCCGTGGGCATAACCGAGCAGACCGACGACGCGACGCCCAACGAGGAAGTTGCTGACACATCAAAACCAGCGGAAGCGACGCCCGCAGATCAACGAGCACTGTGTGATTCGCCCCAGTGTGGGACGAGCAGTATTGACACCCCTTCGAGGAGCCTAACCCATGGCGACGAAGTCCAAGAAGTCTAGTTCCGCAGACGGTGCGGGCAGTCCCAAAAAGCGCGCTCGGCGCGCAAAGCGCGGCGACCGGATGAGCGGCCTAGACGCGGCAGCCAAGGTCCTGGCCGAAGCCGGCCAGCCGCTGCGTTGCGGCCAGATCGTCGAGGCGATGATGGCCAAAGGCTACTGGGCCACCAAGGGCAAGACGCCTGCGTCGACAATTTACTCGGCGATCATCCGCGAGATCGCCGGCAAGGGCAGCGCCGCCCGGTTCGTGAAAGCCGAGCGCGGGAAGTTCGCAGCCGCCTCGCGGACCTAGCCAAGATCGCCAAAGGCCGCCAAAGCGGCGCTGTCGGCCATCGCGATCCTGATTGGGGACGCGTTCGCGCGGGATCCCGCGTTTGCCGCGAACTTGCGTCAAGCGGCGGCTCCGATCGCCAAGGAGCGAGCCCCCTCGCCTACACGCTTCGCTTCTGGCCCGTCGGTCTCCGACGCCAACCTTCTGCGGGCGAAGGGTCGGTTGGTGCCGGCCTAAAACGCATGCAAAGCGGCCAATTTGGTTTTCGATAGGTTTAGGCATCTCCTCGCCGTTTTCGGCACAGCGCCGCTCGTCTCGCCGGTCTGAGAGTCTTTCGTAGTTTGTTGGCCTTTCTAGACTTGCGTCGCATCGATGGCGTGGGCGTCTACTCAACGGCTCTCCGCCGGCCCAATGCGAAATATCGACTCCCATGAATATCGATAACGATGGTTGGCCCGCAGACGAGCAAAACGTACGGCGAGTGGCCGAAGAGCGGCAAGCTCCTTGCAAAACGGCGTGACGAAGGGTGAGGGGCTTGGTCCCGGTGGCCGGCGAAGGCGCGTGGTCGGCCGCCGGGAATTGCGTCTATCGGAGGGATGATGAAGCCCTCGATGCTGCGGCGGACTGCCTAGGCAGTCAAAGTGATGCCGAGCGTCGTGTCGTCTTTGTCACGGTGGATGTCCCCGTGCCTCAGAGGGGTTGGCACCTTTTGCCTCAGGCTGTGTCGAACAACAACTGAGCGGGTGGGCTCGAGGCGCGAGTTCTTCGGGGGCATTTGCCTTCTTGCCCCGAACGGGCTTGGCTCGTCTCTGCCGCCGGCCAACCTCGTCGCCAGCATTGACTCCATCTCCCCAGCCAACATCCTGAGAGTTTTTGAAAATTGAATGAGGGTGTGAGCGTGCTGCGCGTGGGATGCGTCGCGCGAGAATGCTATCAGTCTGTGCAAATGCCCCCCGCCACCGTTGTCCCGCCTCGAGGAAAATGCATGCACCTCCCCACCACAAGCGCATTGCGGGCTTTGGCCATCCTGTGTATCGCGCTGGGTCTAACGTCGCCCCAGGCTCGGGCTGCAATCGTGGTAAATGGGCTACTCAACGACTGGAACGTGACCGTTAGCGACAACAACGGCAGCAATTTCAGCTCGCCGAACGCGCCCTTTTTCATGCGGGAAGACACGGATGATCTGGCCGGCGACGGCGGCTTTGTCGGCCCCCTGTACGGAGGGCAGAACTACGACGGCGAGTTCCTTGCGGCCCGCCTAGACGGCACGCGGCTGTCGATCGTGGTCGTCAGCGGCCAACGCCCGGACAACGGACTCGCGCGGTTTGGTCCTGGCGACATTCGCATCGTAACGTCCGCCGGGACGTTTGGGATCGAAGTCGGCGGGGGCGCGGGTGGGGGATCGGGCACTCAGATCGTCCAGGGGGCACTGGGGGCGACGTATCGACTCAACTCCCACGGGTTCACCGCCGGTGTGCTGTATAGCAACGGTTCGTCCACCGGCACGATCACCGGCTCGCCTCCGCTGGTGGCCAGCGCTTTGCAGACGGCCGGTTCCGTCTGGAAGAACCCCACCTGGATCGATGACCCGATCCCTCCGCCTGGTCCCACGCAGATGCAGTTCGTCGGCGGCACCTACGTTGGGCTGAGCGATTACGTGTACACGCGCAACAGCGTTACGACGCAGCATTCGATCATCGAGTTGGGATTCGACGCCTACAGTTTCATCGGCAATGCGACCATCAATTCGATCTCTTGGCGGCCAAGCTGTGGCAACGACGAGTTGGACATTACCCTGAACACGACCATCCCCACCCCGGAGCCCGCTAGCCTGGCGATTTGGTCGCTTCTCGCGGGTGCTGCCGGCTGTCTCGGCGCTTGTCGCATCGCTCCAAGCAGGCAACGAGTAGCATGGAAGTCGCATCCAACGTCGTGACCGTCGTATCCTCCCGAGTTGCTTCTGAGGTCAACGATGCGCCAGGCAAATCGCCCGATGGTTCCAATGGCCTTAACGTGGTCAAGGCCGAGAGGGCTTCTCTTACGCGCACTCGTGGTCATCACGGCGTTAGGTCTGATGTTGCTCGCGGTTCCTAGCCGCGCGTATGCCGGACCAATCCTGCAGCTTTACCTCGAGGGTGCCACGTACGACACCGTGACCGAATCTTGGGTCATCACCCCTCCAGGCTCCTCAGCCGGTGAGCCCTTTCGCCTTTGGGCGATTGGCAACGTCGGCGGACCCGGCGGGAAGGGCGTGATCCATAACGTCCGGTTATCCACCGTCTATGACGCAGCGGCCGGAAACCCGCTGATTACCATTACGCCGTCGACCACCGGCGGGTACGGGGGCTATACCGATCCCTCCACGCCATCCAATCCCGTGTATCTACAAACGGTGTCCGACGGCAGCACGCCGATTATGGGCGATGGCAAGTCGCTGCCGGCACACGGCGAGTACGGACCAGGAAGGGTGTGGCAAGAGTTTCTGTTGGGAGATTTCACGCTGATGGATTCGCCCTTTGGGGATTTCATCGGCTCATTCCCGACCCCTTCGGCTCCGAACTCCACCCAAATCAACG
>JBGQHD010000351.1:0-5948 GCA_041497795.1 Planctomycetia bacterium | reverse complement strand
GCCATGATCGATGTGGCCGGCAGTGCCAAGAATCAGGTCGATGGTCATGCCGGCATTGTACGACCGGCGAAGCATCGTTGTAGGACGGATTGTCAATCCGTCCGGGTAAGGCGGACACTCTTGTCCGCCAGCCGACAACGTGACGGACGGATTGACAATCCGTCCTACGGTCTGCCTAGAACCCGAAGTTCAGAGGCGGCAGGCCCTCCAGCTCCAGCTCGACGTTGCCGCGGCGGGGCTCGCCGATGCGAATCTGGTCCGACTGCATCAGATCTTTGAGATTGATCCCGCCCATGCGGTCGCGAATCGCCCCCAACCGGCGGGCGGCCGGCCGGCCGGCGTCCATCCAGCGGCCGTCCTCCCAGTACACCCAGCGCTCGCTCGGCAGCCAGTACCACCAGCGGCCGTCGTGAAAACGATAACGCCAGGTTTGATCGTCGCGCTTGCCGGACGCGGGGATTTCGTCGGCACGCGGAGCGGGCACCGCCTCGCCTTCGGGCACCGGTTTGGCCGGCGCGGATTCCCGGTAGGGCATCACTTCCCGCGCCGCGCCTCGGCCGCCGAAATCCAGGTCCATGTGGAAGAACGGCGCATTGATCACCAGCCGCCGCGGACGAGGCACGTCGCCGTCGAACAGGCGATGGCCGCGCTGCCCCTTCTCGGCGGCCGGAGCGGGATCGGACGGCGACTTCTCGTCCGTGCCCTTTTGGGCAGCGCCCTTCTCGGGGGTGGCCTCGGCGGCCTTGGATTTGGGCGGTTTAGGCGGCGCCGGCAAGCCGGAATCCTGGGCGGCGACCTGCACGCCAAACAGCATGCCAACGGCGACCGCGATCAGTGAGAGTCGATTCATGGGTGCCTCCCCTTGAGGGCAAGGTTGCTGATGATCATTTTCCGAATCTTCGTTTCAAGCCTCGACGGCTTAGGCTATCAGAAACGGCCGAAGTTTTCACGTCCTGAAGCGCTTTTTTTGAGGCCGCGCCGCCCCACGCTAGCCCGACGCGCAAGCGAGGGAGAATCGCCGTCAAATCGTCGCTTGCCCGTGTACGCAAGGGGAGCAAACAGCGGACGGCGCATCTCCCTCGCTTGCGCGTCGGGTTAGTGTCGGCTCGCAATGTCTATGCCTAGCAAATGCAGTGCCGTCTGCGTCAGGCGGATACCCTGGCGCGCAGGCCGAGCTCATCCGCCCGTTGGGCTATGGCGTCGATCACGAACTGGATGTGCTCGTCCAGCTCCACGCCCAGGTCGGCGGCGCCGCGGGCGATGTCGTCGCGGTTGACGGCGGCGGCAAACGTCTTCTGCTTCAGCTTCTTCTTCACGCTGCCGGCCGTCATGCCGAGGATGCCCTCGGGCCGCACGTAGGCGCAGGCCGTGATGAACCCGGCCAGCTCGTCGCAGGCGTAGAGGGTCTTATCCAGCAGCGAGACTCGCGGGCAATCGGGCAGGTAATCGGCGTGCGACTTGATGGCGTAGATCACCTCGGCCGGGTAGCCGTGCTGGGCGAGGATTTCGGCGCCCTTGAGCGGATGGTCCGGCGCGTTGGGCCAGCGCTCGTAGTCGAAATCGTGCAGCAGGCCGACGATGCCCCACCGCTCTTCGTCCTCGCCAAACCGCCGGGCATAGGCCCGCATCGCCGCCTCGACCGCCAGCATGTGCTTCCGCAGGCTGTCGCTGGACGTGTATTGGCAGACGAGATCCAACGCGGCTTGGCGATTCATAGCAGCTTCATGATATGGACCCGCATGTTCGATGTTGGACGTTGGACGTTCGTTCGCATCGCCGAACGTCCAACGCCCAACGTTGAACATGAAGTAACTCGCCTTGGGCGCGAGAGACAAGCGACAGCCGCCGCGCTCGGTTGCATCGCCGACGGCCATCGACCACAATACGCGCACCCGCCGCCCCTCGGGGCGCCTTCCCGCCAATCGTCCCCCCGCGAACGTCCCCCCGCGAACGTCCCCGTGAGTCCCGACCTGGACACGATCATCGGGCTATTCTACGCCGGCCGCGCGTCGCTGGGCCAGTTTGCCCGCGTCGAGCCGGGCGACATGCCCGACGTGTACCGCTCGCTGCTGGCGCACGAGCACCACATGACGGTGACGGTCGAGGCCCATCACGGCAGCCCGGTGGACGTGCGGGTGCTCGACCGCCGCGTCACGCCGACGCACTACGCGCGGGAGATCGTGCTGACGCGGCAGAGCGACGGCCGCGTGGTGCAGTACGGCATCATGCGGATCAATCTGAAATGCCTGGAGCCGGAAGTCCGCGACGAGGTGCGGAGCGAAAAGACGCCGTTGGGACGAATCCTCATCGAGCACGACGTGTTGCGGCGGATTCGCTTGCTCTCGCTGTGGAAGATCACGCCATCGCCCCGGCTGCGCGAAGCGCTAGAGCTTCAGGCCGAGGCCCCCCGCGACCTGTACGGCCGCACGGCGGTGATCGATTGCAACGACGAACCGGCCGTCGAGTTGTTGGAGATCGTGACGTAGCGATCGCCGGCGGTTCAGCGCCGGCGGCCAACGAGGCCACGGAATTCACCGTTCCGCGCATGTACGACTGCATCGTCATCGGGGGAGGACCGTCTGGGTGCGCCGCGGCCACGCTGGTGGCGGCGGCGCGGTTCAAGACGTTGCTGCTGGAAGGCGACTCGCTCTGGCGCTGGCCGGCGGGCGAGCCCTTCGCCCGCGAAGCGCGGGAGATGCTGCGGCGGCTGGGCGTGCTGGACAAGGTCGGCTCAGCGCCGCAGGATGACTTCGCCGTGCAGCTCCTCCAAAACGCCGCTGCGAGGGGAGTCGAACGCCGGCCGCAAGTTCGCGTTCACGAGCTGCTCTTCGATCGTGGACCGGGCGCCGCGCCGCGCGCGATTGGCGTCCGCCTCTGCCGCCCCGACGGCGCGACGGAAGACGTCGCCGGGCGAGTGATCGTGGAGGCCGGCGCGTCCGCCGCGACCTCCGGCAGCCGTCCCACCGAGCCCGCACCACGTCACGCCGCCCTGTGGGCGTATTACCGCGGCGCGCGGCGTGATCCGCAGACAGCCGAGGGCGGCGCGCTGGTCGTGCCGACTGGCAACCGCAAGAGCTGGTTCTGGTTCGTGCCTCTGCCGGACGGCGTCACGAGCGTGGGCGTGGTCTTCGAGGCCGACCGTCTGGCCGGCCGCGACTCGCCCGAGAGCCTGCTCGAGGAAGAACTGTGCGATTGCCCGGCCGTGCTCGAGCGGCTGATGGACGCCGAGCTGGCCAGCGAGTTCCACGTGCTGCGCGAGGCGCCGCCGCTGGCGCCGCGTGTGGCCGGCGATGGCTGGCTCGTGCTGGACGATGCTTCCGGCTTACGCAGCGATCCCGGCTTGCTCGAACGACTCTCCGCGTGTGAACTGTTCCTGTTGCTCAAGGCCGGCGAGCTGACCGCCGACTGCGTCTGCTATGCTTTGGCAGCTGGCGATACCTCGGCCAGCCGACTCGACAAGTGGGAAAGCTGCCTGCCCGCTGCATCCTCTGCTACCATGTCCGGCACTCCCCGCGTCACCAAGTAGGGCGGACACTCTTGTCCGCCGACACCTGGGCCACGCCAGCGGTGCGGTCCTCCACGGCGTGCGGTAGAATCACGCGGATGGCCCCTCTCTCAAAGCGACCTCGGTTTCGTTACTCGCTGACGACCCTCTTTCTGGTGATCGCCCTGTGCGCCGTGTGTGCGGTGGCAATTCGCTGGTGGCAGCGGCGATTGACCTTTGACACGCCGGTCAGATTTGACGACACGACGACTGAGCAACAAGAGGCAGTCTTCTATCTCCGGCGCCGCGACGACTTCTGCTACGATTGGGCTGTCCGGCTCGCGGCCCACGACCGTGATATAGCCGTGTCACAGTGCTCAGTGCACGGACTTCCCGTGTTCGTCGCGCGCCGCGACGGCGACGAGACAGCGCAGGAATGGGGCATGCCGAAGCGGCTGCCAAGGACGATCCTTATGCACGCCCGGATTCATCTCGAGAAGGGGCGGCATCTCCTGCCCGGCGGCAAAGTCGATCCGGGAGTACCACCCATGGACAGTTACCAAGACTGCTACTTCACACGGCTAGACAGAGTCTTCGCGGTGATTTGGCGGGACGAGGACGATTGAACATCAAGCAATGTTACGAGTTCTGCTTCTGTTTGATGTGCTCTGATTGGCGGTGGCGAGCGCGGGAGCGGGCGGCCAGGAGTGTCCGCCCTACTTCGCTCCCATGCGGATCGCCCCGTCCAGGCGGATCACCGCGCCGTTGAGCATCTGGTTCTCCACGATGTGCTGGGCCAGGGCGGCGTATTCGTCCGGGCGGCCGAGCCGCGAGGGGAAGGGCACCTGCTCGGCCAGCGATTGCCGCACGGCCTCGGTCATGCCGCCCATCATCGGCGTGTCGAACGTGCCCGGCGCGATGGTCATCACGCGGATGCCGAAGCGGGCCAGCTCGCGGGCGATGGGCAGCGTCATGCCGGCCACGCCGGCCTTCGAGGCCGAGTAGGCCGCCTGACCGATCTGCCCCTCGAAGGCCGCGCACGAGGCGGTGTTGACGATCACGCCGCGCTCGCCGTCGGGGCCGGCCGGCAGGGCGGCCATCCGCGCGGCCACCAGGCGGATGACGTTGAACGTGCCCACCAGGTTGATATTGATGACCCGCGCGAAGTCCGCCAGCTCGTGCGGGCCATCCTTGCCGACCACGCGCTGGCCCAGCACGATGCCGGCGCAATTGACCGCCCCGTTCAGGCCGCCGAAGCGCGACACGGCCGCCTCCACCGCGGCGGCGACGCTGGCTTCGTCGGTGACGTCCGTGCGCACGAACGCGGCCGGCCCGCCCAGCTCCTTGGCGACCGCTTCGCCGCGCTGGCTGACATCGGCCAGCACCACGCGGCCGCCCGCCGAGACAAACCGCCGGGCCGTGGCCTCGCCCAGCCCGGAGCTGCCGCCGGTGACGATAAAAACGCTGCCGGAGAGTTGCATGGATTCCTCCAATGTGGGGCACGTTTATAAACGTGCCCCACGACTTGGCTACTTGGCGGCTCACTTCCGCGCCTCGCGAACCAGGTGCCCTAGCTCCGGCAGGATGATCTTCTCCATGGCCAGCCGCACGCCGGCCGGCGAGCCGGGCATGGTGAGCACGACCTTTGTCCCGATCAGTCCGCCGACCGCCCGGCTGAGCATCGCCGCCGGGCCGATCTCCTGGTGGCTCAACCAGCGGAACAGCTCGCCGTAGCCGGGCACTTCCTTGGTGAGCATCTGCCGCACGGTCTCATACGTCTGATCGCGGCGGCTGATGCCGGTGCCGCCGGTCAGCAGCACGGCGTCCACGTCCTGGCGCGCCACCAGCTCGATCAGCAAAGCCCGCATCCGCCGCGGCTCGTCGGGAATGATGTGCCGCACGGCAGCCACGTGCCCGGCCGCGGTCAGCAGCTCGACGACCGCGCCGCCGCCGGTATCGGTCTCCAGCGTCCGCGAATCGCTGACGGTGACGACGGCGCAGCGGAGCGTGCGCGGGGCCTCGGCTTTGTGCTCGGCAACACTGTGCGTGGTCGCGCTGTCCGCGGCGATGTTGTGCCCGGCGGCGGGTTGGCTCATAGGCTCAATGCGTGATCGCGATCAGTTGCCCGTCCCGCAGCGCCTGGCGGATGTTGGCCAGCAGCGGCTCGCCGCTATCGAGCACGAACGACTGGACCTGGCGGTCCTCGACCATGGCCAGCCGCGTCTCCAACCACTGGCACTTGTCCCTGATCTGCCGAACCGACAGTCGGCCGCGGGTGCAGTCGGGCCAGGCGTCGCGGGCGATGCCCAGGGCCTCGCAGTAACGCAGCAGGTGCTCCCACTGCTGGCCGCTGACGCCCCAACTGCCATGTTGGCCGACCGGGCGGATCAGCACGCCGCTGTCGTCGAATGCCGGTGCGTGAACGATGAACGCGCCCATAGTCGGCCGAGATGAGTTGGTCGTC
>JBGQHD010000350.1:0-5957 GCA_041497795.1 Planctomycetia bacterium | reverse complement strand
CTGCCGAGCTTCTTCTCGTGGATCAGGATGTAGGCGTCCTCGAGCACGCACTCCATCGTTTCGGGCTTGTTGAGGAAGTAGGGGGAGATGAAGCCCTTGTCGAACTGCATGCCCTCGACAAACTCGTGCGTCGTCTCGGTGGCCTTGCCCTCTTCGATGGTGATCACGCCGTCCTTGCCGACGTGCTTGATGCACTCAGCCAGCAGCTCACCGATCGAGCTGTCGCTGTTGGCGCTGATCGTGCCAACCTGGGCGATCTCCTTCTCGGTGCTGACCGGCTTGGCCATGCCGCGGAGCGTGTTGGGGGCCGGCTTCTCCTCGTCGCCGATGGCGGCCTGCACGGCGGCATCGATGCCGCGGCGGACCGCCGTGGGGTTATAGCCGCCGGCGATGGCCTTGAGGCCCTCCTTGAAGATCGCCCGGGCGAGCACCGTGGCCGTGGTGGTGCCGTCGCCCGCCACGTCGCTGGTTTTGGAGGCGACTTCGTTCACGAGCTTGGCGCCCATGTTCTCGAAACGGTCCTCGAGCTCGATTTCCTTGCTGACGGTGACGCCGTCCTTGGTGACCTGCGGGCCGCCGAAGCTCTTCGCGATAATCACATTGCGGCCGGTCGGCCCCATGGTCACGGCCACGGCGTCGGCCAGCTTGTCCACGCCCCGGAGCATCCGGCTGCGGGCCTCATGGTCGTACATCAGTTGTTTCGCCACGGATGGCTCCTATTGCTCTGCGTAATGGATTCGTGAGATTGCCGAGATCGATGCTGTATGCGGTGATCGCTAGCGGTTTAGCCTACGCGTGCTGTGTCTCGCGCGCTGTGTCGAGGTCTCCCGACCTCGACACTTGTCCGACCGCAGGTCTCCTGTCGCGGCGGGGTCGGGAGACCCGCGCCGAGCGCGCGTTGCTCTGCTACTTGGCCACCTTCGCCAAAATGTCGCTTTCGCGCATGATCTTGAGGTCTTTGCCATCGACTTCGACCTCGCTGCCGGCGTACTTGCCGAAGATTACCTGGTCGCCGATGCCGATCGAAAGGTCGCCGCGTTTTCCGCTGTCCAGCAGCCTGCCCGGCCCCACGGCGACCACGTGGCCGCGCTGCGGCTTTTCCTGAGCCGCGTCGGGAAGCATGATCCCCCCGGCGGTCATTTCCTCGGCTTCCATCGGCTCGATCACGACGCGGTCGTCCAGCGGTCGAAGTTTCATGGCTTGGTCCTTGTAGGGTGGGCTGTGCCCACCATTTGCGAGTTGGTGTTGCTGTGACTCTTACGTTGCGAACACGCGGACTTGGTGGGCACAGCCCACCCTACGCTTACATCATGCCACCCATATCTCCCATGCCACCCATTCCTCCCATGCCTCCGCCACCCATGCCGTGGTGATCGTGGTGGTCGCCGCCTTCTTCTTCCTCTTTGGGGATGTCGGTGATGAGCGTGTCGGTCGTCAGCAGCAGCGCGGCCACGCTGGCCCCATTTTGCAGGGCGCAGCGGACGACCTTTGCCGGGTCGATGATGCCGAATTCCAGCATGTCGCCGTAGCGGTCCCTGTCGGCGTCGTAGCCTTCGGTCTTCGACTTCATCTGCTTGACCTTGTTGACCACGACGGCCCCATCGACGCCGGCATTTTCGGCGATCGACCGGAGCGGGTAATCAAGCACGTTGGCGATGATCCGCGCGCCGAACGCCTCATCCCCTTCCAGCTCGAGCTTTTCGAGCCCTTTGCCGGCGCGAATCAGGGCCACGCCGCCGCCGGGGACGATGCCTTCCGCCAGCGCGGCCTGCGTGGCGCATTTGGCATCCTCGATCAGCGTCTTGCGCTCCTTCATTTCGGTCTCGGTCGCGGCCCCGCAATTGATCTGGGCCACGCCGCCGGCCAGCTTGGCCAGCCGCTCCTGGAGCTTCTCGCGGTCATATTCGCTTTCGGTGGTCTCGATCTCGCGGCGAATCTGGTCCGCTCGGCCGTCAATGGCTTCCCTCTTGCCGGCGCCGCTGACGAGCGTGGTGTGCTCGGTGTCGATGATGATCTTCTTGGCCTTGCCCAGGTCGGTCAACTTGACCGAGGCCAGCTCGATGCCCAGGTCCTTGAAGATCGCTTTGCTGGCGGTGAGCGCGGCGATGTCTTCCAGCATGGCCTTGCGGCGGTCGCCGTAGCCGGGGGCCTTGACGGCGCACACCTTGAGGATGCCGCGGAGCTTATTGACCACCAGGGTGGCCAGCGCCTCGCCCTCAACATCTTCAGCCACGATGAGCAGCGGCTTGCCGGCCTTGCTCACGGCCTCCAGCAGCGGCACGAGGTTCTTGGCGTTGGAGATCTTCTCTTCGTAGAGCAGGATCAAGCAGTCTTCCAGCTCGACCGTCTGGTCTTCTTCGTTGGTGACGAAGTGCGGCGAGAGATAGCCGCGGTCGAACTGCATGCCCTCGACGACCTCGACCGTCGTCTCGGCCTGCCGCCCCTCTTCGATCGTGATGACGCCGTCCTTGCCGACTTTCAAGAAGGCGTCGGCCAGCACGTCGCCGATCGTGGGATCGTTGTTGCCGGCGATGGTGGCGATCTGGCGGATTTCGGTCTTGTTCTTCTCGTCGATCTTTTTGGAGAGCTTGGCAATGCCGTCGATGACCACCTCGGTGGCCTTCTGAATGCCGCGCGACAGGGCCATCGGATCGGCCCCAGCGGCGATCATCTTCAGCCCCTCGCGGTAGATGGCCTCGGCCAGCACCGTGGCGGTGGTCGTGCCGTCGCCGGCGACCTCGTTGGTCTTGCTGGCGGCCTCTTTGACGAGCTGGGCGCCGAGGTTCTCGTACGGGTTGTCCAGCTCGATGTCTTCGGCGACCGTGACGCCGTCCTTGGTGATCTTGGGCGAGCCCCAGCCTTTGTCGAGCACCGCGTTGCGGCCGCGGGGGCCCAGCGTGCTGCGGACGGCGCGGGCCAGCTTGTTTACGCCGGCGGCCAGGTACTGCCGGGCTTCTTCGTCAAAGACCATCTGTTTCGCCACAGTGGTGTCTCCTTATTGTGTCGATGTCGAGTGGCTGTCCGAGGCTGGGCCAGCCGTCCAGAATGCGGGTTAAGCTGCGTGGCCGATCCCTTTAAGAGCCAGTCCCTCGCGAGGGTGTGTGCAGTGATCGACGGGCCAGCTTAGAGTGCCAATAGCGCGACCCTTGGCAGGTAAGTCGCGTGTCGCCTCAAGTTAGCAAGAGCTATGCCGGACCAAGGCCGGCGGCCGCAACCGTCTGCTTGCAAAGCACTTGCGATTTGGCGACAGCTCAGGGCAGGACAGAAAGGATCTCTGGCCGTGTTTCGGTGTGTCATTTTGGCAGGCCATCGTCGAGCATTGGAGACGGCCAAGGGCTCAGAGATTCGACTTGCCGCTCGCCCGGTATAGAATGCCCGCCATGCAGCAGCCGGCAACCATTTCGCTCGGCCAGGTCGCCCACACGCGCAGCGGCGACAAGGGAAACCACGCCAATCTCGGCGTGGTGGCCTACACGCTGGCCGGGTACGAGTTCCTCTGCCGCGAGCTAACGGCCGAGCGCGTGGCGGCGCATTTTGCCGGGCTGGCTGCGTCGCCAGGATCGCCACTCCGCGTGGAGCGCTTTGAACTGCCCGGCATCGGCGCCCTGAACTTCATGCTCTACGACTGCCTGGACGGCGGGGCCAGCCGTTCGCTACGGATCGACACGCAAGGCAAGCTGCTGGGCACGGCGGCGTTGGAGATTTCGCTGCCGCGCCCTGCGAATCTTACGGAAATGGTGCGTCCGCGCGAGCAGCCGAGTCAGGCCCCTTCTTCACAGGCCGCCAGCGCGGTTCTGGCAATCTCGTTGCCCCCAGAAACGCGCGAGCGGATGCGCAAATTGGCCGAAAAAGCTCGGCAGGGAAAGCTCACCAGTGCTGAGCGGGAGGAGTTGGAGGCCTGCGAGCGCGCGGCGAGCCTCTTGGAAACCTTGCAGTCAAAGAAAGCCGGCGGCGACTCGAACGACGCCGCGCCAGGACGGTGACGCCGTGCGTAGTAGGACACTACCAACACGCGCCAACACGGCACCTCATTGGCTCGCGACGTGCCGGGAACGTACAATTGGGCTCAAGCCATCGCGAGGCAACATCGTGTCCACGGTTTCCACGACCGATCCTGCATTCCTGTCCATGTTGCACAAGTGCGTGGACACGTTGCAGCGCATTTCGGCTTACGAGTTGCCACCGTCCCTCGATCGGCGCCTGCGCACCTTGGGGGAGTCTGAGGAGTTTCTCAATCAGGCGGAGCACGAAGAGCTGTTGGCGCTTGTTGACTTCGCCCGGCAGCGCACGCTCGAGAAACTGGAAGCCCGAGCCGCGCTGGAGAAAGTGTGCGCGCTCATGCCCGACGTGTGCGATACGCCTTGAGCGGGTAGCGGGGTCATTCGACTACCCGCTCAGGAGCTGCATACCCCCTCGACCCCTCGGCGTGGTAAACTGTGATGAGTTCGTCGTCGATTCTCGCCCGTCCTGTCACCCGGCTTGCTTTCCATGAACTTCGAAGACTTCGACCAGGAAGCCCGGTTTCGTGCCGCTTGGGAGGCGGTGGGCATCGCCCGGCCGATGAAGGTCACGCTGTTCACCTTTGGGGAATCGGTGCTGCAATATTACCTGATATGCCCGGTGTCGGCGGCGGCGGCGCCGGTGGCGGTAACGAAGGGGGAGGTGCGGATCACGCGGCCGATGCTCATTACGCCGGACAACTCGCGGCCGGAGTTCAGCAATTTCTTCGAGACCGACGACGAGGAGGCGGTGGTCTCGTTTCTCTTGGCCCGCACGGCCCGCGTCTCGCCGCTGAAGTTCGACAACCAAAGCGGGGCCAAGCGGGTAGTCAGCGAAACGGTCGAGGGCATGGTCGCCAAGCTCAACCGCCAGCTCGACGACGAGGAAGAGGACCGGGTGGCCATCCTCACCGCCCCGGCCAAGCTCGGCAAGGTCGCCGTCCTGCGGTACGCCACCGAGCAAGTCATGCGCAGCGCCCCAGAGAACGTGCAGGAGCTGCGGGAACGGGGCTTCCTGCCGTAGTGCCGCGTTACACGTGACGAGGCGTGGCACGGCCATCTTGGCCGTGCATTCACGGGCTGGAAGCCCGTGCCACGGCTATCAGCAGCCGTTTATGCGCATTCCTCTGCACTCCGAGCGCGCAGGCGTCGCTCATCTGCCGGGCAGCTTATGCCGGCGGTTGTAATCCAGGGCCTTTCGGGCAACCCAACTGCGGGCAAGTTTTTTGTCTTAAACGATTTGCTCACCACAAGTTAACGACGCTGCGCTAGCATGGCGGCAAGCTTGGGGAGCGATTTGGAACGTGAGTTGCTAGTTTGCGGGCAGTGGCGGCGATTGCGATCACGGATTTCCTTGACTGCTTGAACGGAGACCACATCCCTCATGTCGCTTGGCACTTTGAACACGGACAAAGACCTGGAACGCCGAGTCTCGCAGTACCTGCTGGACCGACGCATGCCCGGCCTGCGCCAGCTTTCGATCGAAGCGCGCGGCGGCACCGTCACCCTGCGGGGCCGGGTGCGCACGTTCTATGAGAAGCAGCTCTGCGGCAACATTTGCCGCCGCGTCGCGGGGGTGATTCGGCTGGAAGACCTCGTGGCCGTTAGCTGACGCTACAGCGGCCATTTGGCACGCTCGCCGGCCGGCTCGCGGCTAAACGAGGTGTCGTCTCGTCGCTGGACCGCTTCGCGTGGCGCCATCTTTCGGTGCGAGCGCCCTGGCTGGCGATTCTCTCTCGCACTAGAATCCCGCCCCATTTTGGCCCTGTCGGCCACGGCCCCGTGGCCGCTCTCGCACCTGGGGCGGTGAATCGTATGGATACTGCTGACCTCTTCCGGCGGCTGGCGCCGTCACTGATGCTGCCATTGCTGCTCCTGCCGGCGATGGCCGGCGCGCAGCAAGCCGGCATTCCGCCGCAGAACAAGCCCGCCACATCGAGCGAGGCGGCCACGGCCCCT
>JBGQHD010000349.1:0-5974 GCA_041497795.1 Planctomycetia bacterium | reverse complement strand
CGCCACGGCGGCTGCCGCCGTGCGAAGCCACATGGGCGTGCCCTTGACCCATCTCGAGATGTTTCGCCACGCGCCACTCATGAGTCCCCACCCTCGCGTGATTGACCCCTCGCCGTCTGTGGTCCGGTCACTCCGTGACCGGAACTCGGGTCACGGAGTGACCCGGCCACGTGACCCACGTGACCGGTGTGCCAGCCGCGGGCCAGCATCAGCTCCACAATGCGGTTGGCGCTGCGGCCGTCGCCGTAGGGATTGCGCTCGACCTGATGTGCCCGGTAGTACGCCTCGTCGGTGAGCATTCGCGTGGCCGTTTCGACGATCCGCTGCCGCGACGTGCCCACCAGCTCCATGGCCCCCGCCTCGTGGGCTTCCGGCCGCTCGGTCGTGTCGCGCATCACGAGCACCGGCTTCCGCAGCGAGGGGGCCTCTTCTTGCACCCCACCGGAATCGGTGAGGATCAGCCGGCAGCGGTCCATCATCCACACGAACTCCGGGTAAGGGAGCGGCTCGAGCAGGTGCACGTTCGTCCGTCCGGCCAGCAGCCGATGCGCGGCGGAGCGCACCTGCGGATTGCGGTGCACGGGAAAGACGAAGGCCAGTTCGGCGAAGCGCTGCGAGAGGTCGGCCACGGCGGCGAAGACGTTCTCCAGCCCCGCGCCGAAGCTCTCGCGGCGATGGGCGGTCACCAGCACCACGTCGTGCCCATCGAGGGCCGCGTGCCGGGCGCGCCATTCTTTCTCGCGAGCCCGCTCGCGCTCGACCGTCCAGAGGAGCGCGTCGATGACCGTGTTGCCGGTGACGTGCACGGTCTCGGGCGGCACGTTCTCGGCCAACAGGTTTCGCGCTGACCTCTCCGTCGGCGCGCAGTTCAGGGCCGAAGTCAGCGTGACGACGCGGCGGTTCAGCTCCTCAGGCCAAGGGGCGTTCAGGTCGCCGGTCCGCAGCCCGGCCTCCACGTGCACGACCGGCAGGCGATGATAAAACGCGGCCAGCGCGGCGCACATCGCCGTCGTCGTATCTCCCTGCACCACGACGCAATGCGGCCGCCGCTCGGAAAGGATGCCGTCGATGCCGCGGACGCAGCGGGCCGTCAGCTCGGAGAGCGTCTGATTGGGCGACATCAGGTCCAGGTCCACGTGCACCGGCAGCTCGAAATACTCGACCGTTTGCCGCAGCATCTCCCGGTGCTGACCGGTGAGACACACGATCGGCTCCACGTCACCACGACGCGCGCAGGCGTGCACCACGGGGGCGAGCTTGACCGCCTCCGGACGGGTGCCGAGCACGATCAGGGGACGCAGCTTGGACATCGGCCGGTTATTCGACCTCCAAAGTACTCCGCGTGCCGTCGACGGCACACGGAGTGTGCCTGCTACGGCGACCGGTCAGCCGTCTTCTCGCTTCGCGGGCGTGCTCGCGCAGCGTCACCACGCGGAATCGCCGGGCCATCAGCTCGACCACGTCGTGCACCAGGCCGATCTTCCGCGGGCTCGGCAAGCTCATGCCGGGGAAGAAGCTCAGGTCGCGGTCGTCGTCGCAGCCCAAGAAGTCGAGCGGGTGCAAGAGCAGCGACGGCTCCACGCCGCGCCACTGGCAAAGCCGCAGGGCGGCGCGAAAGTAAGCGATCGCGGCCGCGCGCGAAAACCGGCTCAGGTACAGCAAATAACTCACGTGGATAGGCACTCGCACGAGCGGCATCGTCGTGACCGGTATCTCCAGCAGCCCGCGCTCGCCGTGCGGCAACAGGTGGGCGCGCAGCGGCCGGAAGCCCTCGCTGAACTTGCCGAACAGCAGCTTGCGGTCCTCCATTTGGCCGTGGCTGAGCCGGGCGGTGAGGAAGTAATACCAGCGTGCCGCCGGTCCCAGAAACGTGGGAAAGGTCGAGGCGTCGTACTCGTAGCCACGCTCGGCCAGCAGTTGCAGCAGGTCCTGCGAAAAGCTGAAGCCCGGCCCGCGGAAACCGACCGGCCGCGCGCCGGTCGCGCGCTCGATATGCTCCTCCGCGGCGTCGATCTCGGCCACAAGCCGCGGGCGGTCGTAGAGGTGCAGCCAAGGCTCGTGATGGAAGGAATGATTGCCGATCTCGTGTCCCGCCGCGGCGATGGAGGCCAGGGCGTTGTGGTTAGCGGGCAGGGCGGCGTCTTGCCCCACGACGAAGACCGTGATCTTCAGCCGCAGGTCATCGCACAGCCGCAGAATCCGGGGCACGACGACGTCGAGGTACGAAGGGAAGCGGTCCCAGCCGGCATCGCCGTGGGTCTTCAGGTACGACCATTTGTTGTCCAGGTCGAGGGACAGGCTGGCAATGCGCTGCGGCATAGGGTGTTCTGCAAGTCCTTCTGATTCGGCTTCAGCAGCCGCCGCGGGATTTCGTCAAGCGTCTCCTGTTTATCTGAGCAACCCGCGAATCGGCGTCCGCTCTCGATCCTCGGCTCCCAGCGCGTACAAGCCGGCAAAATCGGCTTCCGTTTCACTCCCTTGCGCCTTCAGCAGTTTGGCCTGGACCGCCGCGAAGACAATCCGACCCACGTCTTCGCTCGTCAACAGCTTGCACTCGCTCAGCGTCTGCTCGCCCAATTGCTTCCGCAGCTCGGTGCAGAAGTCGCGCGCCGCGACACGCCCGCCGCACTTTAAGACGAGCGTCTGCAGGGCCTCACACACGAGAAACACCGCCCGCGCCGGATAACGGAGCCGCACGGCGATCTGGAAGTAGGGCGTGTCCTGCTCGCCCAAGACCAGCTCGCCGGTGAAGGGAAACGTGCCCAGGTACCGCAGCCGCTCCTGCGGCCGGAACACCGAGTTCGCGCGATAGTCCATGTGATAAAGCAGCGCGATTCCTTGCGCTTCGCGGATTCCCTCCCGCGCCGCAGCCGCCAACGCTTCTCCGGCAAACGCCGTGAAGAACGTCGCCGAATCGAGCAACTGCGCCAGCGGCCGCGGCGCCAATTGCTCGAAGTGAATCTCCAGGCACCAGGGATCGTAGTGGTCCAGGCCGAAGTCCAGGACGAAGGGGCAATGCTCCGCGTAGTTCCCTCGCTCGTCGGCCTCGCCGAAATAGGCCTCCGCCTCGTCGATCGAGGCGAAGGCGCCCGTCCAAATCGAGACGATGGCCCGCGACGCGGCGTTTTTGGGACCGGCTTCTGTCAAGGAGCTACTAGCGTCCAGTGGGCGAAATCACGCGGGTACTGGCTGGGGTCAGTTCCACGCGAGTCGTCTCGCCGCCACGGACAGCGATCCGCAGCGTTCTGGAGACTACCTGGCCGCCCGGCGCGAACTCCGCCTTCAGCTCGTAGTAGAGAATCGCGCCCCGGCGAAGCGGCGGCGTGGCGAACGACCGTTCGCTACCCGTTTGCGTCGTGGCTTGCCCGTCGAAGTAGACCTTCGCATCCGCGGGCACCTGGACCACGATCGTGGCGGCTTGCTTGTCGTCGCCTGGCTCGGGACCAGCGGGCGGGGCCTTTGTCGTGTCGCCGGGCGTCGCCGTTTTGCCAGCCTCGGGCGCCTTGCCAGACTTGGCTGGCTCGGCGGACTTGCCTGGCTCGGATTGCTTGTGGGGCTCAACCGCCGGCGGGACATCGCCCACCGACTTCTCTTTGGCGCCTGGGCTCGAGGCCTTGCTGGAATCGTCCGACTTGCTGGTCTTGCCCGGCTCCGCGGCAGGCGCCTTCTTGCCGTCGCTCGGCCGCGTCTCCTTCGTTTTTTCCGTGTCACTCGTCTTGGACGGTTCAGCCGATGGCTTGGCGGTTTTCTCGCCCTTGGAAGTACCCTCCTTTGCGACCGTGGTCTTCGAGTCGGTCGTCTTGGACGTTCCGCCGGCCTTGCTTGGCTCAGCCGACGGGTTGGCGGTTTTTTCGAGCTTGGGACCGCCCTCCTTGCCCGTCGAGGGCCCGTCGGTTGTCTTTCCGATGCCGCTGGGCTTCGTGGCCTCGACCGTTGACTTCCCGCCCGTATCGCTCTTGGCGGTCCCCTTAGTCGCCGGTGGCACGTCAGTCTTGCTCGGCGTGACGGCTGGCGCCGTCTTGTCGCCGGACTTGCCCGTGGCCGCCTCGCTCTTGCGTGGCGAGACGTCGGTCTTGGCCTCCGTCCGCGTTCCGCCGCCTGGGGCCGGCTCGCCCGACTTCGCCGCTAGGGCAATGGGCGTGACCTCCGGGGTCGCCGCCGCCACCTGACGGCGCTGTTCCCGTTGCTGCAGATAGGACGACACGCCGCCGGCCACGCCCACGCCTAGCAGGGCCACCAGCGCCAAAGCGCTCCCCGCGCGGGTTTGCCAGTTGATTCCAGAAGGGGCGGCCTGAGTTTCCGGTTTGGACATGATTCAGCGCGAGTGACAATGTGCGCAAAGCGCACGATCCGGGGAAAAGGCCAGCGCAAACGGGCGACTGGCCAACGGTCACATTCTAACCCCCTTGGTGGCCGTTTCCAGGGACCAACTGGCCGAAAACTGCTCTGCTCGCCTCACGCGATGCCCAGCGAGATGGCTGGCCTCAGGCGATCCCCAGGATCTTGTGCGTCTGCAAGCCGATCCGCCACTGTGGATGGGCCAGGCAATAGGTCACGGCGCGGCGCATGTTCTCGCGCAGGTTCGGGCCGTCCATCGGCTGCAGGAAGAAGTGCTGGAACGGCAGGCCGGCGAACTCCTCCGGCGGCGCGCCTTCCTGCGGATAGACGAGCTTCAGCTCGTTGCCGCGGGTTTGGCGAAGCGGCGCCCCGGCCTTGGGGCTGACGCAGACCCAATCGACGCCGGGCGGCAGCAGGCGCGTGCCGTTGGTCTCGATGGCCACCTCGAAACCGGCCGCATGCACGTGCTCCAAGAGCGCCGCATCAAGCTGCAGCGCCGGCTCGCCGCCGGTGAAGACAACGTAAGGCGTGCCTCTCGTGGGGCACGTTTCCAACGTGCCCGAGCCTCCGCTTCCATGGGGAGGCGTCCGGCTCGAGGCCGATTCCGGCACGTTGGAAACGTGCCCCACGGCTTCGGCCCGCCACTGACTCGCGATCGCCGCCGCCAATTCCGCCGGCCCGGCAAAATAACCGCCCCCTGGGCCGTCCACGCCCACGAAATCCGTGTCGCAGAACTGGCAGATCGCCTGCTCGCGGTCCTCTTCCCGGCCCGTCCAGAGATTGCAGCCGGCGAAGCGGCAGAACACCGCCGCCCGGCCCGACCGGGCACCTTCGCCCTGAAGCGTGTAGAATATCTCTTTGACGGCGTAGCTCATGACAATCGACCGGTGTGGCTGCATCGTCAGGCATTGTAACAACTGCCTGCGGAAGCGGTCACCGCTGCATGACCTGTCACCTGAGCGTAGCGAAGGGTCTCAAACGCCGCCGCGCGAGATTCTTCGCTGCGCCCAGAATGACGGGTCGAACATGAAGGGGTCGCGCTGCCAACGTCCTGAAGGCCGCACTACGAAGCCATGCATCTCGTCACGACACCGCCTTCGCTCGACGTCGCCGCGCTCCGCCGCGACTTTCCCATTCTCGCCACGCAGGTGCATGGCGACGTGCCGCTGGTGTATTTCGACAACGCGGCCACCACGCAGCAGCCGCGGCAGGTGATTCAATCGATCGTCGAGACCAGCGAGCGGCACTACGCCAACGTCCACCGCGGCATCCACACGCTCAGCGAGCAAAGCACCGAGCTATTCGAGAACGCCCGGGAGAAAGTCCGGGCATTCATCAACGCCCCGGCCGCCGAGCAGGTGATCTTCACGCACGGCACGACCGAGAGCATCAACCTGGTGGCCCGAAGCTGGGGCGATGCCAACCTTCGCGGCGGCGACGAAATCCTGCTGACCGAGATGGAGCACCATGCCAACCTGGTGCCCTGGCGTCAACTGGCCGAGCGAACCGGCGCGGTCATTCGATACATCCCCATCACCGACGACGGCCTCCTGCGGCTTGACGAGCTGCCGCGGCTCTTGACCGAGCGGACGAAGCTGGTCGCCGTCACGGCCGTCTCCAACGTGCTGGGCACGAT
>JBGQHD010000348.1:0-5992 GCA_041497795.1 Planctomycetia bacterium | reverse complement strand
GCGGCCGCAAGCCGCTGCCCCTATGGGTCCAGCAGCTCGACCAGAATGCCGCGGGCCGCCTCGCTGCCCAGCGTGGTTTCGCGGTCGCCCACGCGCAGCGTCAATACGCCGACCTCGGTGCGGTTCGTCAGCACGCGGGCTTCGCTGCCCAGGTCCAGGTGCGATTCGCTGAGGTATCGCAGAAACTCCGGCGACTGGTCCAGCACGCGGGCCAGGCGGAAGCGGCTGCCGACCGGGCACTCGGCCAGCGGCATGGCGCTCCCCTTTTCCAGCGACAGGTCGGCCTTGGGGATGGGGTCGCCGTGCGGATCGACCTGCGGATAGCCCAGGTACGCTTCGATGCGGTCCACCAGCCGGTCGCTGACGGCGTGCTCCATGTGCTCGGCCTCTTCGTGGACCTCGTCCCAGGCCAGGCCCAGCGTCTTGGCCAGAAACAGCTCGATCAGCCGATGCCGCCGCAGCACGCGCAAGGCCAGCCGCTGCCCGCGGGCGGTGAGCCGCACCCCTTCATACGGCGTATACGTGACCAGCTCGCTCTCGCTGAGCGTCTTGAGCATGCTGGTCACCGTGCCCGGCGAAACGCTCAGCGCCGCCGCCAACCGCCCCGTCGAGGCCCGGCCGGCGTCCTCGGCGGAGATCTGGTAGATGGCTTTGACGTAATTCTCGACGGTCAGACTGGGCAAGGGCGCTCCCTGGTCGCGCAATAAAAGTTCTGGATAATCGACCGCCGGATTCTACGCCGATCCGTGGCCGGCAACAACGCACCCATCGCTCCGCCGCCAAGTCCCTCGTCCGCCGCGGCAAAGAGCGATATCATGGCGCCATGAGAGCTTCCTTCATCTTTCGGCTCGCGCTGATCGCGGCCAGTCTGTCGATCGCAGCCAGTCCGCCGATCGGGACCGCCGCCGAGCCGCGGACACCCGAGACGATCACACTTGAGACGGTGACGCCGCCGGCGGACATCAGCCCCGACGAACCGTTGGCGAAGGAGTTCTCGCTGCGGCGGGCGGCGCGGGCGATGGACGTGGCGGCCCTGCACTGGCAGAAGACGCGCTCTTGCACGGCGTGCCACACGATGCTGCCGTATCTCATGGCGCGGCCGGCGCTGGCGGGCGTGTCGCCGCCGCCCGGCGATGTTCGACGGTTCTTCGAGGAGGTCGTGGCCGGCAAGCGCGAGGCCATGCCGAACTACACGTGCAAGGACGTGGACTCGGCCGTGGCCATCGGCGTCGCAGCCGCCCTCGCCCTCAACGACCGCGGGACGACCGGCAAGCTGCACCCGCTGACCCGGCAGGCGCTGGAGCGGATGTGGAAACGGCAACGGGCCGACGGCGGCTGGGAATGGCCGTTCCGCGACACGCCGCCGCTGAAGGTGAGCGAGCATTACGGCGCCACGCTGGCGGCGGTCGCCGCGGGCATGGCGCCGGACGACTATGCCCAGTCTCCGGCCGCCAAGGCCGGCCTGGCGGGCGTTCGACGGTTTCTCGACAAGACGCCGGCGGTTTCGCTGCACGAGCGGGCGATGGTGCTCTGGGCCGCGGCCTACGTCACCGACCTGCTGCCGGCCGATGCCCGGAAGGAGACGCAAGCGAAGCTGATGGCCGCCCAGCGGCCCGACGGCGGCTGGTCGCTGGCCAGCCTGGTGGACAACACGGCCGATCCGGCGCTCAAAGCCACGCCCAAAGGCTCCGAGCGGGCCGCGCGGGTCAAAGCCGAGCCGGGTTACGGCACCGCGTTTCTGGCCTACGTCGGCCCGGGCGGCGTCTACAAGAGCTCGCTGGCGAGCGACGGATACGCCACGGGTTTCGCGCTCTACGTGGCCCGGCAGTCGGGCATCGCCGCCACCGACCCACGCATCGAGCGAGGCGTCGCATGGCTCAAGAGCCATCAACGGGAAAGCGGCCGCTGGTTCACGCCCTCGCAGACCTGGCACAAGCAGCACCTGATTGCCAACGCCGGCACCGCCTACGCGATCTTAGCGCTCGAAGCGTGCGGACAAGTCCCCGCCGCCGCAAAGACGGCGGAACCGCCCCGCAGATGAGGACGGTCTTGCCAACATCCGTCGCGGTCACGGGGACTTCCCGTTCTCCTTCAACGTCGTCAGCTTGTCGTCGGGCGAGGTCTCCAGCACGAGGTTCTTGAACTGCACCTCCTGCGGCTCCTTGTTCGAGTGCAATTGCAGCCCGATCGGCGCCTCCGCGATGCGCTTCGGCTCGGGCTCGCGCCAATCGGAGATTTCAACGCCGTTGAGCGCGAAGCGGATGCGGTCCCCCTTGGCCACGATCTCCATGTGGTTCCAATCGTGCTGCTTGCCGACCTTGCGGGCCTTGTCGGCGTTCTGATGAATCCCGTTGCGGCCGTAGAGATCGTAGAAGCCGTAGCCCGAGGGGAACATCACCAGGTGCCCGGCGTAGGTGTACTTGTCTCCCCTGTCGGGTGCGACCTTGCCCCAGATCGCGATGCCGGAGTGCATTTCGGAGGCGGCCAGCTTGAAGTCGAAGACCAGGCGGAAGTCGCGGAACTTCCGCTTCGTGAGCAGATAGGTGCTGACGGGCACCGCTTCGGTATTCTTGCCGATGATAACGCCCTCCTTGACCGACCAATACTTCTCGTGCCCCTCCCAGCCGGTCAGATCTTTGCCGTTGAACAGCTCGATCGTCTCGCGCTTCGGCTCGGTCTTTTTCTCTTCGCCCTTTTTCTCTTCGCCCGCGGCCGTGGAAAGGAGAAGTCCACAGAATAGGCAGGGCACGAGAGCCGTGACGATCGACGACAAGAAGCAATTCATGATGACACTCCAGGAAGGGGGGGGTCGTTGACGATCTGCTGCGGCCGTTGCGGCAACGGCAGTGGCGGATTTCTGGCGTGCAACCTTCGGCTCGACACCGCATCCGCGCTCCAGAATGCTACACCATGCCGGGGAGGGTCACAATTAAAGGACGCGGTCCAAGAGCGTTTTCGGGCTTGTCTTGGTCCCCATCGGGCGACTCCGCGCCCGCCACCAAGCTTCGCGACCAGAAGGCGCACGTGGCGCCTACCAGAGTGTCGGCACCAATCCGCTGGCCACGATTTGCGCGTCTCGCGTCACACAAACGGCGCCGCTCCGGCGCGCTGCACCGACGATCATGCGGTCGTGCATCTCCGGCACGGCGGCGTCCGCGTCAAAGTCGAGAACGTCGTCGGCGGTGAACGGGAGAAAGACGAACTGCCCAGCTTGGCGGAGTTTCACGGTCTCCTGCGCCAGCGACACCGGCCGGCCGGCCTTTTCGTTGACGTAATACAGTTCGGCCAACACGATGGCGGGTATGAGAATAGTCGCCTGACCGGCCGCGGCTTCAGCGAACGCGGTCTTGGCTTGCGACCCCAAGCGTGGCGAAGCCGTCAAATACCAGAATAGCGCGTGCGTATCGGAGACATACGACTTCACGACTGGACCTCACGTTGCCAAGCGGATCGCACCTCCGAAAGCACGGCGTCAACGTCGAACTCGCGGGGAAAGCGGTCTCGCCAAATGCCGTAAAGGTCTTGAGGGGAGTGCGGGCGCGCAGCAAAGCGCAGGTGGCGCGCGACGTCCTCGACAAGCGTGAGCTGCTCGTCCGGTGAGAGCTGGAGCGCAAGTTGCTCCACGGTTTGCAACGAGATCGGCTCCACGGCATCCTCCCAAGGCAACAACGGAGCTTCAGCGTGAATCACTGCTTTTCCTGCCACTCGATTATACCGCAGCGGGACAACTTTGGTCAGCTCGCCAGAATTCGGGCTTCGGCGATGCCCCGAAGTCTGGCGACTTCGGCTACGCCCAGAAATCCGGCCACACAAGAAAATTGCAAAAACTTGCATCCTTGCGCCCGCGCCAATAGCCTATCGTTCAGGCCGTTCTCGGCTTCGGAGATCCGGAGGCAATTCTTCACACCGGGACAGAAGAGAGGGCTTTATGACTGTTCGACTTGGCTGGATGCTGACGTTTTTCGTGGCGTGGACCGCGGGCACGCTTTGCCCGCTCGCGGCGGCGGCCGACTCGCTGCCGGCGAAGGACTCGCGCGATTTGACCCAGGCCGTCGAGGCTTGGAATCGCGGCGACAGCGGCGTGGCGCTCAAGACCCTGTCCACGCTGCTCACCCGGTTGAACGACGGGCAGGTTGAGCTGGCGGACAAGGAGCTCGCGGCGCGGAAGCTGCCCACCCTGGGCAAGTTGCTGGGCGGCGCCCGGCTGGCGCTGGTGTCGCAGGGCCAGGAGAAATCGCTGGGGGTGCCCAGCGCGCGGGAAGCCATCCTGGTGTTGCCCGAGTTTTACGCGGAGGCGGTCGCGCTCTTCGACCGCTTGTTGGAGGAGCCGATCCTGGCCGATCCGCTGGCCGTGCCCGGCACCGTCGAGGGCTTCGAGTCCCCCCTGTGGAACGCCCACGTGCTGCACAACAAGCTGGCCAACGCGCAGCGGCTGGCACGCTACATGGCCGACCTGGTGAAGCGCGTGCCGCGGGCTCAGGTGGCCAAGCTGACTGCCGAACAGAAGCAGCCGCTGGAAGCCGACTACCAGGAGATCGTGGAGCGGCTCAAGCTCTACGCCCGTGCCGTCGAGGAGCGGGAAATGGAGCTGCGGTTGCGGCGATTGGAGCTGGCCCGCGATACCCTGGCCAAGCCGCAGCTCACGCGCGAGCGCTGGTTCGCCGCCGGCGCCTGGAGCGTGGATGTGTTCCTCTTGCAGGAGTTTCTGCAGAAGGTCAAAGCAGACAAGCCCCTGCGGGCGGCGTTGCAGCCGTCGGACCTGGGCAAGCGCATCGAGCGGCTGGCCGGCGAGGCGAGCAAATCGGCCGGCGATCTGACATCCAAGGTCAACTTCTTCAATGTCGGCGTGCATTGGTGGCTGCGCGGCCGCTATGGGCAAGGGCCCGAGTTCTTCGGCCTGGCCAAGAGTCAACTGGCGATGCGAACGCCGGGTGGGGAATTCGCGCTCATCATGCCCACGGAGATGCCGCAGCCGACCGACCCGACCGTGCTCACCAGCCAAGGTTGGGGCACGGTCCCCCAGTACGACCGGCGGCACCACTACTGGTGGGGCTGGGAGAGCCGCCGCATATCGCGCAGCGGATTGCACGAGACTGGCCCAGCTACGACCACCGAGAAGATCGAGGGAGACCCGCGGATCAAGAAGGTGATGGTCGCGAATCCAACGAACTTCTGGTGACCGGAGCCGATGCCCGCGCTTCGAGCGGTCGGCTCGATGAAGATCACGCAGACGACGGTGCAGAACCAGTATCAATCGTATTCGGCCAAGCTGCCCTCGCTAAACAGCGACGAGATGCGGCGGCTGGTGGGCTATTTGGAGTATTCGCGGGCTCTGTCGCTGCTGGATTACCTCGTGACGCGGTCCACGCGGGACGAACTGGCGCTCATGGACCAGATCGTCGGCTCGCGCGACGAGTTGACGGTGTACACGAACATCTCCCGGCGGATTCCCAAGAAGGTTGCCTCTTCGCTAGACGAGCCACCCGGCTCCTCGACATCGTTCGCCAAGCGCGGCCTGGCGTGGATGATGGGCCTGGCTCGCGTGGAGTTGGGCGCAATGGTGGCCGGCTTTACCGGCCAGCGCGAGCCGTTCGCGGTGGTGCCGCCCACCCACTTCGATCGGATGGCCTATGGTGAGCTGCTGTTGGACGGCGCACGCACGCACTACTGGTCGCTGGGCAACGATCCGGCGACCGCCGTGTACTTGTCGTATCGCAATCGGCAGCTCACGGCGGCCGACAAGGATCGCGGGCGGCCGGAGATCCAGGAGGCCCAGGCTATCGCCTATGGCCGGCGCGCGGCCCTGGCCCGTGAGTTCGTGCGGGCGATCCAGGTCTTCGGCCGCGGGGAGTTCACGCCCCAGCAGACGGCCGAGCTGAACGCCTGGGAAGAGGAACTGGACGACCTGGTGGACACCATCGCCTACAAGGTGCTGGGATTGGGCGACTACGCCAACGCCACGACGAGCACGTCCGTCGCCACGCAGAAGGTC
>JBGQHD010000347.1:0-5999 GCA_041497795.1 Planctomycetia bacterium | reverse complement strand
GTCGTTAAACCATGACCGTAGGTTCCGCCTGTCGGCGGGGCCAGCAGGTCTCGCGAGCCGAACGGGACAAGTAGGTCCCGCGAGCCGAGCGGGACATGCGGCCGGTGACCGGCCAGCGGTTGTGCCGCTGGGCTCGCGGCGCCTGTCCAGCTCATTCACGGATGACCCATGAGCACCTTCCTCCGCATCGGCACCCTGCTGCTGTTCGTCGTGCTGGGGGCGGGCCTGGCGGTCTGCGTCGTCTTCGGCATTACGCCCGGCGATGCGATCGCCCTGTGCCGCGGCGAGAAGCCGGCTGCGCCCAACGGCGACTCCGCCAGCGAAGCGCTGGCTGCGAGCGATCCGTTCTGCAGCACAGAATGCTCGGCGGCAGCGTCCGCGACGGATGATCCTTGGCAGACGCCTGCAACCTCCGCCAGCAGTGGCACCGCCTCGCCTGGCACGAACGCGAGGCACCATGTCCAGCCGCCAAACCGGCCAAGCGGCGATCTGCAAAACGCCCCTTTGCTGCTGAACCCATCGGCAGGCTTGGGCCGCTCGCCTGACTCCGCCGCTCCTCCCACCGCCTCGACCGAGCCGGGGAGATTGCCCGACGCTCGGGCGGAGGCCGCGAAGCCAGCCGTCGCCCCAGCGGCCGCGTCGAACCGGCCGACCGTGGGCGGCAATCCGCGTGGTCCCACAACGCGCCCGCCTCGCGCCGGCCACGATGCCGAGGCCTGCGCCAACCCGCCGGAGAATCAAGAGGCCCGGCTGATCTCGATCATTCAGGAGCTCGTGAAGCAGCCGCGCGTGCAACCGGTCTCGGCGCGCATTGCCGAGCCGACGACGGAAGAGACGAAGCCGAGCGAACCGTCAGCCTCGCAGCGGGCCTCGGCGTCGCAGGCCGCAAGTCCTGCCGCGGTCTCTCGGGCAGGCGCAGCGGCGCCCGGCGTTACGGCGCCCGCGAAATCCGACGCTTCCCCGGCGCCCGCCGGCATCCGCATCACGCAAGCCCCGGCCAAGAAACCCGCCAGTTCGCTCCAAGCGATCGGCAACGGCGCCAATGGGCTCGACATCTTCGTGAAAGATGAAGACATTCGCCAAGTGCTGGCCCTGCTGGGCGAGACCGGCAAGCTCAATATCCTCCCGTCGGCCAGCGTCACCGGCAACATTTCGCTGTCGCTGGCGAACGTCGGCGTGATGGAAGCCCTCGAGGCGATCTTGAAGTCCAAGGGCCTGGCCGCTCGTCGCGAAGGGCGGTTCCTCTACGTCGGCACGCCGGAGGAGTTCGCCGCCCAAGAGAAACGAAAGGACCGCATCGCTACCCGCATCTACCGGCCGAACTACGTCACGTCCGCCGAGATCAAGAATCTGCTGACGCCACTGCTGTCACCCACCGTGGGTAAGATCAGCTTCACCGCGCAATCCAAGGCAGGCATCGAATCCAACGACAACCAGGCCGGCGGCAACGAGCTGGCCACCCGCGAAGCGGTGCTGGTGCAGGACTACGAGTCGGTGCTGGCGCAGATGGACCGCGTCGTGCTGGAGATCGACCGCCGGCCGCTGCAGGTGGCGATCGAGGCCATGATCCTCAGTGTCAAGCTCGACGACCAGCATCAATGCGGCGTCGATTTCCAGTTCCTCAAGAACGAGGGCACGATCAAGCTCGGCCTGGGTTCGCCGGCCGCGAGCCTGTCCGGAGTCAGCTTCAGCGACGGCGGCCTGAAGTTCGCCTACCTCGACAGCAATATCTCGATGTTCGTCAAGGCGCTGGAGACCATCGGCGACACGAACGTCATCTCCACGCCGCGGCTGCTGACGCTCAACAAGCAGCGGGCTGAGATTCTGATCGGCGCTGAACTCGGTTACGTCACCACCACCGTTACCGAAACCACCGCCACGCAGAGCATCGACTTCCTGAAGGTTGGCACCCAGCTTCGCATCCGGCCCTTCATCTCGTCCGACGGCATGATTCGCATGGAAATCCACCCGGAGCTTTCCACCGGGCAGGTGCGCGTGGAGTCGGGCCTGACGTTGCCCGACAAAGAGGTCACCAAGGTCACCACCAACATCATGATCCGCGACGGCAGCACCGTAATCATCGGCGGGCTGCTGCGCGAAGACCTGACCAAGAACCACCGGCGCATCCCGATCCTGGGCGCGCTGCCGACCCTGGGCGGGCTGTTCGGCTCGAAGGACGAGAAGACCGAGCGGCAGGAAATCCTGGTGCTGGTCACGCCGCGCATCGTCTACGACGACGAGCAGCACGCCGAGGGGGAAGAGGCCGCCTGCGAGTTCCATCGCCGGCAGAACGTGTTCGGCGATAGCATGTCGCCGCTGGGCCGCACGTATCTGGGCCGCAAGTACTTCCGTCTCGCCCAGGAAGCCTGGGCGGCCGGCGACGACGAGCGGGCCACGCGGTACATCACCCTGTCGATCCACATCAATCCTTCGGACCGGGCGGCGATCGACCTGCGGAGCGACATCGCCGCCGGCGTCAAGCACGGCGCGCACACGCTGCACGGCAGCCTGCCCGGCGGCCCCGCGGCGACCATGCCCGCGATGCCAGCCGAGCCGCCCGTGTTTCTCAATGAAGAGGCGATTGAAGGAGCGGCGCCGCACCTGTTGCCGCCGGCCGCCGAGCAGATTCCCTCGACCCGCAGCGTGCCGCCCGGCGATACACCGGCCGACCCGTCGCGCCCCGCGGCCGCGCTTCCCCGAGACGCCAGTGCGAGTCTCGGAGAGACTCGCCCACGTGACGGGTCGGCGATGCCGGCGCCCGATTCGTCCGGTTCACCAGCCGCGCCGTCTCCGAAAACACAGACGGCGCGTAAGATCGTATTTCCGGTCCGCGCAGGGAGGAAGCAATGAACCTGTTACAGACAAATGGCCGAAGCGAGGCCCGATCCGCCTTTCCGTGCCGTAAGACTATCTGGCTGCTGGTGCTGGCCATGGTCGGCTGCGCCGCGCCGACCGGGTCGAAGCTGTCACGCCGGCTCGATCCGCAAAAGCCGCGGGCCGATCAGGCCCAGCCATTGGCCGCGGCTTCCGACATGGACCCAAGGCGCGACGAGATGCAATTCCAGTTGGCGGAAGCCCGCTGGAGACGGAACGACCTGGCGGCCTGCCAGCAATCGCTCGAGGAGATCGTCTCGCGCAATCCCGGCCATCGGGGCGCTCATCTGCGCTTGGCGGAACTGTACCTGTTGAGGAACCAATCGTACCAGGCCCTGTCGCTGATGCGGCGATTCTGCCGGACGAACCGCGAAGACGCCGAAGCACATCATCTGCTCGGCCTGGCGTACGAAGCGATCGGCCAGAACGACCGGGCCTTGGCCGCCTACGACGTGGCCGCGAGCCTCGATCCCGAGGACCCGATCTTGCGCCGCAGTCTGGAAGACGCCGTCGCCGCGCGCGAAGCGCCAGGGCCGGATGCGGACACCTCGCGACGGACCTTGCTCGCGGGCCGGCCAGCGGGCGGCGACGTGGACAGAAAGCATTCCGAAGCGCCGCCTTCCCGCGCGCCGCAACTTGGCGTAGCGTACGCGGCCGATGACGAGCCAAAGCGCCTCGATCACGCTGCCACGCAGCAAGCAGCGTCAGACAAATCGCGTCCGCGGATCGAGATTGTGCCGATCCAAGTACCGGGGAAAAACGGCGCTGACGCCGAGGAGACGTCGGATGAAACGGAGCCCTACGGCTCCGGCAATCTGCCCGGCGACGACTTCGCGGACGCGGACGACGGTTTGCCGCCCGGGCCGGGCGTCCCCGGCAAGTCGGCGGTTCGCTGGGCGTATGAGCTGGAAGCGGGTCAGGTCAAGCCGGCGGCAAAGAAAGACGTCGAAGAGGACCTGGAAGCGCCGCAGCAAGGCGAGGCCCCATTGACCGAAACGCCCGATCTGTGGGATCCCAGGGAGTAGTCGCGCTCGAGGCCGGGAAGCGCGTCTTGTCGAACGGAATGAATTCCGTTCTACGCGCCGGTGGCCACGAACTTCCGCCGCACGATCTCCTGGCGGATGAAGTCGGCGAACCGGCGGCTGGCGTCGTTCATCGTCTCGCCGCGGCGGCTGAGCAAGCCCGATTCGATCGGCCGCACCGGATCGACCAGCCGCCGCACGGTCACCGCATGCCCGCGCGTGACGACGCCGGAGGGCAAGAGCGGAATGATCGCCACGCCCAGCCCGGCGGAGACCATCCGCACGACCAAGTCGGTGGTGGTGGCCTCCATCTCCACGCGCGGCGACAGGCCGGCCTGAACGAAGGCTTCCATCACGTGCTGGCGGCCGGTCGAGCCGCGCTCGAAGAGGATCAGCGGCTGGTCCTGCAGGTCGGCCAGCCGCAGCTCTTTGCGCCGCGTCAACGGATGCTTGCGCGGCGCGATGACGCTCCAGGCCATGGAGAACAGGTGCTGGTACGCCAGCTCCGGCGACGGCTCGTAGGGCGCGGCGACGCCGAAGGCCAGGTCGGGGTTCGTGAGCAGGGCCTGCTCGATGTCGCGCTCCGTGCGGACGCTGAGCCAGACGCGGACCTTCGGCTCTACGTGGTGAAAACGGCGGATGGCGTCGATCAGCACGTACGTGCTCAGGTACTGGCTCGACGCCACGTGCACCTCCCGCAGCGGCGGCTCGTGGTGGGCCGATTCCGCCAGGCCGCCCAACTCTTCCAACAGCCGGTGCGCCTGGGGCAGCAGCTTGCGGCCGGCGCTGGTCAAGATATCGCCCGTGCGCAGGCCACGGGCCTTGCGATAGAGCTGCACGCCTAACTCTTGCTCCAGCGCGATCAGCCGGTTGCGGACGCCTTGCTCCGTAATGAACAAGGCCCCCGCGGCGCCCCGCAGGGTCCCCTGGCGGGCCACCTCGACGAAGGCGGCAAGCTGATTGGTGGAGAGGGAGAGATCGCGTCGCATGGGCGGCCGGGTTACACAATAGGGAATTGTACGTCGCTCATTCTTTACAATGCAGCATTGTGTTTAGCGCGGGGTATCCTTGTCAACGTGCCGCCGCGATCCCCGGCATCGCGGCGCGGTGGAGTTCAAACCGTATTCTCCTCGGTGTGACGGCGCTGGAGTTCCTCGGTCTGGGCGAGACTTTGGCCGTGGCGGAATTCGGCCCGCGGCAGCGCGGAGAAGGCGGGCCGGGGCGGCTGCTGCTGTACGACGTATCCGGCACGGCGCCGCGCCAAAAAGGGACGCTGGAAGCATCCAGCGACATGGTCGTCGGCCTGGCCAGCAGCCCGCGGATCGGCGAGCTGCTGGTCACCGGCGGCGGCCGTTGGGACCAGACGGTCAAGCTCTGGCGGCACGCCGGCGAGACGTGGCAGGAGACCAAGGCGCTGCCCAAGCTCTCGGATTGGTGGCCGCGATCCCTGGCGTTTTCGCCCGATGAAAAGCTGCTGGCCACGGTCAGCGGCAACGAAGCCGGTCCCGTGCAGCTTTGGAACATCGAGGCCGGCGGCAAGGGGCTCCAGCCCGCACGCGTGCTACCCGGCCCGGCCTGGGCGGTCTCGGCCCTGGCGTTTTCGCCCAACGGACGGTTCCTCGTGGCGGGGCTCGGCTCGCAGCATCGTCATCCCAACGACGGCCAGCTTCTCGCCTGGGACCTGACGCAGTCGCCGCCGAAGCTCGTGCACCAAGCCACCGGCTTGGACGAAAAGAGCGTTGATGAAAAGGGCCGCAAGGAGCCGGGCGATATCACCAGCCTGGCGTTCCTGCCGGGCGGGAACACGCTGGCCAGCGGCGACCAGCACGGCCTGATCCGCGCGTGGAACGTCACCAAGACGGGAGCTTTGGAGCCGGCGGCGAAGATCGAAGCCCACCATCGCGGCGTGCGCTCGCTGGCGGTGGACCTCAACGGTCAGGTGCTATCGACCGGCAACGACGGCTGCCTGGTCTTTTGGAAGCCCGGCGAAACCAAGCTCCGCCGCGTGCACCTCGGCGACGGTGGGACGGTCATGGCCGCGGCGCCGTCGGGCCGGCACTTCGCGGTCGGCCTGGGCGACGGCCGGGTTTACATCGTCCGACT
>JBGQHD010000346.1:0-6002 GCA_041497795.1 Planctomycetia bacterium | reverse complement strand
CGCTTCGTCAAAGGCACGTGTCCGCGCTGCAAGTCGCCCGATCAATACGGCGACAGTTGCGAGAAGTGCGGCCACACGTACAGCCCGACGGACTTGATCGACCCGGTCAGCGCCTTGTCCGGCGCGAAGCCGGAGCTGCGCAGCTCGCGCCACTTGCTGGTGAACATCGAGCGCCTGCACGGTTTTCTGGAGGATTGGACGCAGCGGGGCGACCATCTGCAGCCCGAGGTGGCGAACTCCCTGGCCGGGCACTTCCTCCACGAGCCGCTGCGCGATTGGGACGTCTCGCGGCCGGCGCCGTACTTCGGCTTCGAAATCCCCGACAGCCCCGGCAACTACTGGTACGTGTGGTTCGACGCGCCGATTGGCTACATCGCCTCAACGTCGCAATGGTGCCAGCGGAACGGCGAGAAGCTCGACGACTGGTGGAAGCCGCAGAGCACGAAACCGCAGAGCACCCCGGCTGCTGGGAGCAGCCGGGGTGCTGAGGCGCGCGCCGGCGCGCCGGAGATCCACCACTTCATCGGCAAGGACATCCTCTATTTCCACACGCTTTTCTGGCCGGTCATGTTAAAAACGGCGGGCTATCGCTTGCCGACGAAGGTGCACATTCACGGCTTCTTAACCGTCGGCGGCGAGAAGATGTCCAAGTCGCGGGGCACCTTCGTGCTGGGGTCCGCGTACCTCAAGCACCTGGACCCGGCTTACCTGCGGTATTTCTACGCCACGAAGCTGTCGCCGCGGGTCGATGATCTCGACTTGAAGGCGGACGAGTTCGTGGCCAAGGTGAACACCGATCTGGTCGGCAAGCTGGTGAACCTGGCCAGCCGCACGGCGCGGTTCGTCGAGGGGACGGGGCTGTCGGCGAAGTACCCCGACGACGGCGGCCTCTTTGCACACGCGGCGGCGCAGGGCGCGGTGATCGCCGAGGCCTACGAAGCGTGCGACTATAATCGGGCCATGCGGCTAATCATGGAGCTGGCGGACCGGGCCAATCCCTACGTCGAGAACGCGGCCCCTTGGAATCTCAAGAAGGATGCGGCCAAGGCGAAGGAGCTGCAAGACGTCTGCACGGTTGCGCTCAACCTGTTCCGGCAGTTGGCCGTGTATCTGGCGCCGGTGCTGCCGCGGCTGGCGAAGCAGACAAGCGAGTTATTGGGCAAACCGATCGAGCGCTGGGACGAGGCGCAAACTCCGCTGGTCGGCACGCCGGTCGGCAAATTCGAGCACATGCTGAAACGCGTGGAGGTCAAGCAAGTGGAAGCCATGTTTTCCGAGACCAAGGTGGCGGAGGGGGGCGCTGCGCCGGCGGCCGGGCAGAGTTCTGGACAGGATCTTGGTGGGCGGAGCCCACCCTACGAGGTAGGGCAGGCAGGAATGCCTGCCCCACAAGCGGATGGCCCCGAGGCGCTGGCCAAGGAGCCGCTCTCGCCGGAGTGCACGTTTGAGGACTTCAGCAAGGTCGATATGCGCGTGGCCCGCGTGGTCGCGGCCGAGGAGGTGAAGGAGTCGGACAAGCTGCTGCGGCTCACGCTCAGCCTCGGCGGCGACCAGCGGCGGAACGTGCTGGCCGGTATCAAGGGGGTCTACAAGCCGGAAGACTTGCTCGGTCAGCTTGTGGTATGCTGCGCGAACCTGGCCCCGCGCAAGATGCGGTTCGGCGTCAGCGAGGGAATGGTGCTGGCCGCCGGGCCGGGCGGCAAGGATATCTTCGTGCTGCGCCCCGACAGCGGCGCGGTGCCGGGGCAGAGAGTTCACTGAAATGCGGAGTGCGGAATTCGGAATGCGGAATTAGGCTTGAGGGCTGCCGCATTCAATTCCGCATTCCGAATTCCGCATTCCGAATTACTTCCCACCATGCCTGCCAAACACGAAATCTACAACGAAGCCGAAAAGCTCAAGGACCAAGGCAAGCTGGCCGAGGCCGCGGCCAAGCTGAACGAGGCGCTGGCCGCGGATCCCAATTATGCCTTGGCCCATTCCGCGCTGGCGGTGGTCTACACGAAGCTGGGCCAGCACGAGGAGGCCATCAAGCACGGCCTGAAGGTCGTGGAGCTGGAGCCGAACGACCCCTTCAGCTACACGGCGATGAGCGTCACCTACCAGCGCGCCGGCCGCATTCCCGAGGCCGAATTGATGCGCGACCGGGCCCACATGGCCTCCGGGCACAAGCATTAAGGCCACGCGACGTCCGCCGCGAGATTCTTCGCTGCGCTCAGAATGA
Source organism: Planctomycetia bacterium (assembly GCA_041497795.1). Taxonomy (GTDB): domain Bacteria; phylum Planctomycetota; class Planctomycetia; order Pirellulales; family S012-138; genus JBGQHD01. The sequence goes on along the minus strand of JBGQHD010000346.1, from coordinate 3,778 downwards.
CAGCTAAAACGTCAGCACCCCGGCTGCTTGGAGCAGCCGGGGTGCTTGAGTTTCGCTCGTTCCCCCTCACCCGACCTTCCCCCTTGAGGGGAGAGGAGGTGTGGTCATTCCCCCTCGATCTTCTTCAGCGCCGCCGCCACCGCCTTCTGAACAAAGGGATCTTTGTCCGCGGCGGCTTCCTTCAGCGCCGGCACGGCTTCCTTGGCCCGCGCGCCGAACAGGCCCAGCGTGTTGGCGGCTTCCAACCGCACCAGCATCTCGCGGTGCTTCAGGGCCTTGATGAACACTGGCATGGTCAGGCGGACCGTCTCGGGGTTCTCGTAGTCGATCTGCGCGGCGGCCCAGGCGCTGATCATGGGCAGGTATTCGTCATCCGGGCTCGGGCTCGTCATGTTCCGCTTGAGCGTCGGCAGGGCCGACTTGGCCGCCGGGCCGATCTTGCCCAGGGCGTAGCTCGCCCCGTTGCGGACCTTCACGTTCTCGTGCGAAAGGGCCTTGATCAGCTCGGGGATTGCTTCCTCCGAGCCGGGGCCGATCGCCGCCAGGGCGAAGAAGATCTCGCGGCGGACATTGAGCTCCTTCTCTTTGCTCATGGCCCGCACAAGGTCCGGCACGGCGTTCTTCGCGTCCGGGCCGAGCCGCTTGAGGACGATCACCGCCTCCAGCCGCAGACGCGGGTTCTGCAATGCCTTGCTGGTGAGGGGTACGGCGTCGGCGCCGAAGGCCGCCAAACCCTCGACCGCCTGGCTCACGACCGCCTCTTTCGAGTCGCCCAGCAAGCCGATCAACGCCAGCAGCGAGGTTTGCGGGTTGGCCTTCCGGTGCGCAGGGCCTTTGGTGCCGAACAGGTCACCGAGTGACCGGGCGACAGCCGCTCGCACGCTGGCGTCGGAGCTCTTGGCGCCCTCCACGAGGATGGGCAGCGACGTGTTCAGCATCTCTTTGATCCGTTCGTCCCCGGTATAGATCTTGACCAACGCCCAGGCCGCCGTGACTTTGAGAAACTCGTTGCGCGACGTGCGGGCCTTCATGAGTTGACTGCCGGTGGTCTTCGCCGCCGGCCCGATGCTGCCCAGGGCGAACGCCGCGGCGAACTGCGCCCCGGCGAACTTGTCGTCAAGATGGGCGGCGATCGTGCTCACCGACTTGGCGTCGCTGGGCTGAATGGCGGCCAGCGCCATTAGGGCCTCCATCCGGTGCTCGCCGAGCCCCTGCCCATTCTCCGCATCGTCCGCGATTTCCAGCAGCTTCGGCACCGCCTGGGCCGCGCCTTTCCCGACTTGCCCCAGCGCCAGGCAAGCCCAGTACCGCGATTCTTTGCGTTCCAGAGCGTCGAGCAAGAACGGCACCGCCTCGGCCCCGGTCTCGGAGACGGCATGCAAGACCATGTTGCGCACCGAAGCGTCGCCCTTCTCCAGAATCTCGGTGAACAGGGGGATGGTCACCGCGCGGTCGGGCTTGATTCGCAGGAAAGCGTGCGGCACCTCGCGGCTCACTTTCTCGTCCTTATCGGCGATGAGCGCGCCAATCTCCTTGACGTATTTCTTGCTCGGCTCACCGATCAGCCCCAGCGTGCGCACGCAGTGGGCCCGCACTAACGGATCGGCGTCCTTGAGCGTGGCGACCAGCGCGGGCACCGCCGCCGCGGCGTCCGGCCCGACGGCGCCCAGCGCGCGGGCCGCGCTGTAGCGCACCTTGGCATCGGGATCGGAGAGGGTCTCGGCCAGCGCCCCGACGGCCGGCTTGGCCTCGGCGCCGAGTTCTTCGAGCTTGGTGATCGCCTCCAGCTTCGCCTGCGCGTCGCCCGCCTTGAGCCGCGCCGCCAAGTCGGCCACCGAGGCCTGTTGGGCGAGGGTCGGGGCGGCGACGCCGCAAAATACTAAGAGTCCTGCAACCAAAACTCGCCGGATCATGTTCGTGCTCTCCCGGGAATGCATGAATCGCAGGGGGTTCCGCGTGCCAACCCGCCCGCAAGCGATAAGGCAAAACCTTTCCCCACGGTCCAATCTAAGCTACGATGGGTGGGCTTTTCCAGGGACTACTTGAAAAACAGCGAGAAGAAAAACGGCGGGAAGAAGAACAACGAGACGAGCAAACCCAGGAGAATTGCGATGAAACGTGGATTGGCCTTTGCCGCGGCTGTGACGTTGACCATGGGGTTCTCCGCCGCCCACGCTCAGGTGGGGTACGGGGCCGGCGGCGGTTACGGTCCCTACTACGGCCCGGGCACCGCCGAGAGCGCCTCCCAGCACGGGTTCGCGGATATCGTGCGTTCCGCGGGGGAGTACAACCTCCTGAGTTCCAAGGCCCTCGGTGAGCTGGAGAAAGCGCGGAAGCAGTACATCGAAAACCGGCTGCAGTGGACCCAGACCTACTTCGAGATGCAGCGGATCAACGCCGAATACCGCCGCGCGCAATACGGCCCCATTAGCAGCGCCGAAGACCTGGCGCGTCGGGCTCAGATGGCGAGCCTCAAGCGGTTGACGTCATCCCAGCTCGACCCGATCACCGGCTATCTCGCCTGGCCGCGGCTGCTGATGACCAACGATTTCGCCGATTTGCGGCGCGATCTGGACAGGCTGTACGCGGAACGCGCCAACAGCAAGGGCGCGATCGGCAACGACAACTACTTCAAGATCCTGGAGCGCGTGGACCAGATGAAAGAACGGCTGCTCAAGATGCGCAAGCAGGTGCGCCCGCCCGACTACATCGACGCCAGCCGATTCCTCGAGAGCCTAGGCCACGAGGCCCGCTTCGCCGCAGGGTAGGCCACCGGTTGAAAGCCGAATCGCCAGCACCCCGGCTGCTCTTAAGCAGCCGGGGTGCTTTGTCAATGGTGCTTTGCCCTAGGCGCGCGGACAAGAGTGTCCGCCTTACGTTTAATACCCCACCGCGCAGCCGTCCTTTCGGGCCTCGCTGGCGCCGTGCAGGACGCCGTTCGTCCAGTCGATCCAGATCCCCTGATAGCCGCCGAATTCGGCACCGTTGCGGGCGACTTCGACCTTGTGTCCTTTGGCTCGTAGTGCCGCCCGCACGGCTTCGGCGATGCCGGTTTCCACGGATACCGTGCCACCTTCCTTATCGGCCGGGGTGCCGGTCGGCGTGGCGCTGCCGGCGTGGCGGACGCGCGGCGCGTCGCCGGCTTGCTGCACGTTCATGCCGAAGTCGATCAGGTTCACCAGCACCTGCACGTGTCCTTGCGGCTGCATATCGCCCCCCATCACGCCGAAACAGAAGACCGGCTTTCCGTCCTTGGTGACCATCGCCGGGATGATGGTGTGGAACGGCCGCTTGTGCGGCTCGAGCCGGTTGAGGTGCTTGTCGTCCAGCGCGAACAGCGCCCCGCGGTTTTGCAGGGCGTAGCCCACGTCGCCCGGCACCACACGTGAGCCAAAGCCGGCGTAGTTGCTCTGGATCAGCGAGCAGCAATTGCGGTCCTTATCGACCACGGTCAAGTACACGGTGTCGCCGTGGGCCAGCTTCGGGTCGCCGGCCGGCACGTCGGTGGCCGCCTTGTCGCGGTTCATCAGCTTGCCGCGGCGGGCGGCGTACTCCTTGGAGATCAGCTCGGCCGTCGGCAGACGCTGGCCGGCCGGATCGGCATAGAAGAGCGCCCGGTCGGCGTAGGCAAGCTTCTTGGCTTCGATCATCACATGCAGGGCCTTGGCGCTGTTGTGGCCATACTGCCGCAGCGGAAAGCGCTCCATCATGTTCAGCATGGACAATGCCGCCATGCCGTGACCGTTGGGAGGCAGCTCCCACACAGTCCAGCCGCGGT
>JBGQHD010000345.1:0-6002 GCA_041497795.1 Planctomycetia bacterium | reverse complement strand
GAGGTCATCGCCGACGGCAAGCACCTCTCGGCCGATCTGTTGCTCTTGGCCCTCAAGATCAAAGGCCCCGACCGGCTGGCCCTGGTGACCGACTGCAACCGGGCCATGGACATGCCCGATGGGCGCTACCTCATCGGCCCGCTGGACGGCGGCGAACCGATGGACCGCCGCGACGACGTGGGCATCATGCCCAGCGGCACCGGGCTGGCCTCCAGCGTGCAAGGCATGGACCACATGGTCCGCACGTTCGCCGCGATGACCGGCCGGCCGATTTGGGAGGTGGTCCGCATGGCCTCGCTCACGCCGGCCCGCATCGCCGGGCGGGACCGGGAGATCGGCAGCTTGGACGTCGGCAAACGGGGCGACGTGCTGGTGCTGGACAAGGCGCTCGGCGTGCGGGAGGTCTACATCGACGGGCAGCGCGTTGTGCCGGGCGAGTAGGTCCCGCGAGCCGAGCAGGCCGGCGAGCGTAGCGTTGTCGAAGTCCATGGCAGACAAGATGTCGGCGTGCAACTACTGGCGAGGGCCTACTTCGCGTCTTCGGCAAACGGATCATCAATGTGATCCAGGAGCAGCCTGCACGCCGCATTCAAGTGGGGCACGGCGTGGTAAAGGAATCCAATGATCAGCGCCGAGGCGGCTTCTTCGTCAAGCTTGTCTGGTTCGGCGAGCAATTCAGCAAGCCGCGCGAGGTCTTCTCGAGCGTCGCCCAGGTGGAAGACGAACTCGTGCCGCCTCCTTTCGTACTCGTCCCTCGATAGTTCCGCCCGCAATCCCTCCCTGGCGCCATCGAACACTTTTGCCAGCAACTCTTCGGCATGCGCGACCTGGTTCATATTCGCGTCTCCAGCTCGGTTTTCCACTTGGCGATTCTTGCGAGCCATAGGGCGGACGTCCTCTTTCCGACGTGGGTGGCGAGTTCCTCCATCTGTTTTATCCATGAATCGATTTCCTTTGTCCAATGCGGGACGTCTCGGGAGGTTGGTTCAACGGCGATCTTGGACAGATGTTCCTCGACCCTTGGTGCAAGGCCCTCGAGCCGTCTCAACGCGTCCTTTCGGCTAATCGCCATCGCGGAAGCTCACGGTATCCGTTGCAACCACAACTTGGGCTGTTCGCCGTTTTGCGACCGCTTCCGCTACCCCAGCAACTCTTTAATCGCCTTGCTTCCTTCCGGCGTCGCCCAGATCGGCCGCGGGCCGACGTAGTGCTTCACGCGCGGGTCGATGCCTAGCTCAGCCTTGGGCCCCTAACGCCTGCCCGCCGTCCGCGAACGGCGCAGCCGCCGCAACACCACCACGATGATAGCCGCCCAAAAGCCCAGCACAACCAGCCAGGGCAGCAAGGTCACCAGCACGACGAGCGCGTTCTCGCCCGCGCTGCGCAGGCCGGCGAGCGAGCCGGACCAGGCGCGCCGCATGGCTTTTGCGGCAGCGGAGTGCCTACGTGGAATTGTGGCCGAAGGCAAAGCTGAGCCGTTCTGGCCTTTACCGCTTCCTCTGGGAAGCCGGCCGTCGGCTTCGGCCGGCCAGAGCCTGGCTGAAGCCGACGGAATGAACCCCGAGAATCGGGGAAGAACAAGCGACCGCGAGCTTCAAAGCGATCCGGTTTCCTAGCGATTTGCCTCCGCGCCCTACTTCCGCTTCGGCGCCGCGCTTTGGGCGCTGCTCGGCCGTTGCGGCACGCTTTGCCGCGGCACTTGGCGGGTGTTGGCCAGGAAGTTCTCGATGCGGGCCAGCTTGTTGATGTTCTCGAAGGCGTCGGCCATCTCGATCCGCAGCTTCTTCTCGTACAGGTCTTCGTAGATGTCCTGCTTGACTTCCTCGAACTTCTTTTGGATCGGGTCCGTGCGGCCCAGGCAGAGCAGGATCACGAACTTGTCGCCCACCTGGATGATGCCCGACATCTCGCCGTCTTTGAGGGCGAAAGCCTGATCTTCCAGCAGTTGCCGGCCGCCGTGCTTCTGGATCGGCGGCACGTCGCCTTGCAGGTACTTGGCGCCGGCGTCCACGGAGTATTGGGCCGCCATCTGGCCGAAGTGGATGGGATTGGACCCCTTGTCGCGGCAGATCCGCCACACCTCGTCGGCCGTGCGCTGGTTGTTGAGCACGATGGCCTTGCACTTCACGCGCGGGCCGAAGCTGGCCTCGTAGCCCTTCTGCAAGTCCTCATCGGCGACCTGCACCGCCTTGGGGTTCATCTTGAACACGTAGTTCTTCAGCGCGGCGGTGGGCCAGACGATGTCGTCGAGGTAGCGCTCCGGCGTCAATCCCTGCTCCTTGTACACCAGCTCGTACCAGGCCTGCACGTTGACCTGGTCTTTCTCGTCCGTCATGCCCATGGCCTTGGCCGCCCGCACGACTTCGCCGTCGATGTCCTGCTGCGAGACCTGCACGCCGCTCTTGCGTACCTGCTGCTCGAGGATGCGGCGGGAGATCGTGCCCTCGAGCACTTCCACGCCGTGCCGGGCAATGCACTCTTCGGCCAGGGCCGCCATCGTGATCTGCTGTTGGCCAATCCCGGCCGCCACGCCCGGATACTGCTGCGTCAGCTTGGCGTCGCCGAGCACCTTGACGACCTTGACCTTCTTCCGCAGGTCCGAGACGATCTTGCCGGCGGCCATGCTCTCTTTCTTCTCCCGCAGCTTGCGCTCGAACAGGGCCTTCCGCTCGGCCGTCAGCGGGTATTCCTTGTACTGATCCGGCACGTGCTTCTCGCACTTGAGGATCACGAACTGCTGCTTGGGCGTCGGATCGCCGACGGCGACGACCTGCGAGACCTCGCCCGGCTGCAGGGCGAAGGCCGCCCGCTCGATGCCGGCGTCGCCCAGGTATCTGCGGATCGGCGGCATGGCCCCTTCGCGGGCGGCGGTGGGGGCGTCGATGGACAGTTCCCGTGCGATCTTGCCGAAGCTGTCCGGCGCGGCTTTGATGCGGGCCAGGGCCGCTTCGGCGTCCTTCTGGCTGGCGCAGACGATGATCCGCACTTCGACCATCGGGCCGCACTGCGTCTCGTAGGCCGCCTGCAGGTCGATCGGCGTCACCACCAACTCCGCGGCTTTGGCCTTGCGCATGGCCAGCGTCGGCAAGAGGATGTCTTCGGCGTATTGCTCCGGCGTGACGCCGCGCTCCTTCGACAGCATCTCCAGGTACTGCTCCTTGGGGATGCGGAACTGCTGGGCCACGCGGAGGATTTCGGCCTCGATCTCGGCGGGGGTGACTTCGATCTTCTTGTACTGGCAATAGCCCAGGATCAACTGCTTGTTGATCAGGCTCTCGAGCACTTCCACGCCGTAGCGGTTGAGGCAGTCTTGGGCCAGTTTCTCGCGGCGGATTTCCTCGCCGTTGACGACCGCCACGACCTCGAGCCGCTGCTGCTGCGGGACGCCGGCATTGACGCCATCGCCGTCGGCGGCGGCGGCGGCGCCGCGGAGCGGATTGACGCCTTGGGCATTGGCCTCGCGATCCGGCCAGAAATGCCGCACGGCCAGGCACACGGCCACGGTGGCCAGGCCCGCCACAGTCAGGCCAAGCACGCGAATGATCCGCTTCCCACGCGAGCGGGCGATGGCGGGGGCGGCGCTGGTTGAGCTGGCGGGCATGGCGAAAGCTCCTCCGTGAAGGGTCTGGCGGCGTAGTTCCGGATTCTCGCGTCGGAGCGGGCGGGCCGGCGAGCGGTCCCCGCTCGAACCGGTGCGGCTCGATCCCGACGCTCGTGTGACTCGCGCCTTCGCAGCTAGCGGGAAATGCTGCGGTGCGAAGGAAGAAAAGAGGGCGGGACTATAGGAGGCGCCGCGGCGCGGGTCAAGGCCGGCCGGAGGAGTGACAAGGTGATGGGGTGACAAGGTGATGGGGTGACAAGGGGCGTCAGGAAATCGACTTGCCGTCCTCTGGACTCTCGCCTTCTCGCCCTTCCCGCACGAAGTCTTCTTTCAGTCCGTAGCGAATCCAACGGATGTTGCGAGGGCTCATCGTATGCCCCCAGCTTACCTCCTCGACCGGCACGCCGAAGGCCGCCGCGATGCGCTCCCGCTCCTTGGGACTGGGCGTCCAACAGCCCACGACGATCGCCTCGACCCGCTTCATCGGCAGCCCGGCGCGATCGGCCAACTCCTGGAGCGTGATCCGAGTCTCTTCAAACAGGTGTTCAACCGTTTTCACGGCAGGCGGGACAACAACCGGGGAGGCAGGGGATCGAAGACACAGAACTCGACGACACGGAGCAATTCCAGAATAGCCACAAGCCAGTATCGACGAAAGCCGCAATACGACCTACCACCTTGTTCCCACGCTCCGCGTGGGCACACCAGCGTTGCCGCCCTGCGGCGGCAGTGTAGTCCTCACGCTCCGCGTGAGGAACCCACCTCACGCGGAGCGTGAGGACTACACTAGTGTCGGTCGCCTCGCGTCGCAGGCGGTGCCCCTTGCAGAGTCGGGGGCGCTTGGCACAATAGCCCTGCTTGCGGCGGCGTCGATCGGCATTGGCCCAGACCGCCGTTGTCACCTCACCCCGGAAGGCGGCACTCATGACGGAACAGCCCCGCGTCATTCTCAGCGGCTTCGCCGACGAGGCGGCCAATCAGAAGACGGCCGTGCAGCAGTTCGCCGCCTTCGCGGCGGTCGGCCTGCAATATTACAGCATTCGCTTCATCGACGTCGGCGGCGGCGTGAAGAACGTGATGAAGCTCACCAAGACGGAGATCAGCGACATCCGCCACCTGGAGGACGAATACGGTCTGAACGTGGCCTCGCTCGGCTCGCCGATCGGCAAGGTGAAGCTGGTGGACGTGGACGACGGCACGCACAACGAATTCGTGCCGTTCAAGAAGTACCTCGAGCGCGACGTGGCCAAGGCCTGCGAGCTGGCCCATGCGTTCGAGACCAAGCTGATCCGCGGCTTTTCGTTCTATCATCCGCGCGGCACCGATGCCCGGCCGCACGTGCCGCAGGTGGTCGATCAGCTCGGCCAGATCGCCGAGATGTGCCACCGCAGCGACTTGACCTACGGCTTGGAGATCGAGGCCAACCTCGTCGGCCAAAGCGGCGAGCTGACGGCCGAAATCCACCGCCAGGTGAACCACCCGGCACTGGTGCTGATCTTCGACGCCGGCAATATCGTCACGCAGGGCTGCTCGGCTTCCGAGGTCTTCGCCCAGTACCAGGCCATGAAGCCCGGCCTGGGCTGGATGCACATCAAAGACTACCGCCACCCCTCGCCCGCGAAGCGGACCGATCACGTGGACGAAGAGGCGCTCAAGCAGTTCGTGCCGGCCGACATCGGCGACAGCGGGCACGAGGCCATCCTGCGAGACTTCGCCACGCACCTGCCGAAGCTCGACGCCAAGCTCCAGCGCCGCGGCATCCCCGGCGTGTTCCTCGACCTGGAGCCGCACGTCAAAGGCGGCGGCCAATTCGGCGGCTTCAGCGGCCCCGACGGCCTGGGCGTGGCCCTGCGCGGGCTATGCAAAGTGCTCGACTACGTCGGCATCCAGTATCACCTGCGGGATTTCGCGGATATCGTGGCGGCGCGGGGGTTCTAGCGTTTGCCGAGATCGGTTCTGAACCACAGAGGCACAGACGACACAGAGTTTGTAGGCACGGTCTCGCCCGCCGAATTGGTAAGGCGTGCCGGAATGACGTCAGGCTCGCTTGCTTGCGTCAGCGACGCACCTGGCAGTTGGGGATCGCCTGCTTGAGTTCACCCACTCCGGCCGGCGTGACCTTCGTCTCCGAGATACCTAGGTCATCGAGCTTGGTCAACCCTTTGAGGTGCACCAGACCGGCGTGCGTGACGAGCGTGTTCCAAAGGCTAAGGACCCGGAGATCGGTCAACTCTTTGAGGTGCATCAGACCGGCGTCACTGACCTGCGTGCCGCAAAGGAAAAGCCATTGCAGCTTAGTGAGTCCTTTCAGGTGCACCAGTCCAGCGTCGCTAACCTGTGTGCCAGTGAGGTAAAGGTGTTGCAGATTGGTCAATCCTTTGAGGTGGGACAGCCCGGCGTC
>JBGQHD010000344.1:0-6003 GCA_041497795.1 Planctomycetia bacterium | reverse complement strand
CGCCGTACCACCAGTGTCGGGTTGCGGCGCAAGAAGCGCTTTCGCCAATGGGGGCCGAGGTTCTCGTCCAAAAGATATTGGATCACGAGGCGACCTTCTTGTCGGCCTTGCGCTGCTCCATCAGCCGGCCAAGCGTTTCCACCAGTTCGGGATGCTTGCGGGCCTGCTCCTCCCGGGCGCGCCGGCCAGACTCCAGCCAATCGGCGATGTATTGGCTCACGATCTCCTTATTTTGCAGGTAGTAGAGGATGCTCGCGTAGATCTTGTCTAGGCTCACGGTGTCGAACTCGCGCGCAATCTGCTCGGCGGTGCGTTCGCGGTAAATGTACTCGTAGAGTACATGCTCCAACCAGACCCGATGGCCTTTGAGCTTGATCTCCTGGGGGCCCAGAAACTCGAAGTAGTCTTCTAGCTGCATGATGTCGCCCTTTCAGGCCTTGACTCGCTTCAGGTTTGTCGTCGCCGCCGCGGTGCCGAGCGCGAGCCGTTCGTGATCTCAAGACTCGTGACCAGCAACAGATCCACGTGCTCCACGCGCTCATCCGGCTTGACGAGGATGATCGTTCGCGCCTTGGGAGCGTAGGCTAGCGATTCGGGGTGCGTCACATCCAGCGACCGACCGTCCGCCAAGTGGACTCGAAATGCCTGAAACGGCCGAGCCTGATGAAGTTCGTGAAGACGCTCCAAGGTCATTGGATCGCCCTTTCTCCTCCAGATCGCCTTTTAGGGAATGCGCCAGCCATGAGGGAAGCACATGGCGATTCTAACATCCCCCGGCCCCCCGGTCAGCGCGGCGTGGATGCGGATGGGCCTGTTTGCTAGAATCCACTGGCTGAATCGCCGCACGAGTTCGAGTTTTGTCCAAGGCGTGCGGCGCCGCTTCGCGAATAGGAGGAGGATTACGTGCGAACCAGCACTCTCGCTTTTGCCATCAGTTTCGTCTTGGCGGCCGGCGCCGATCGTTCTGCGCAGGCGCAGTCCAAGTCCGCCGAGCCGGCGCGTAAGCCGACCGTGCTGGAAGATCGGCCGGAGTTCGTCAAGCCGGCCCCGCGCAGCGAGGAGGAAGAAGACCGCCTGCAGGCCCAGGCCCTCTTCGCCGCCGCGCGCAAGAAGCAGGAGCTCAAGCCGGACGAGGCGCTGCGGCTCTGCCAGCGGGCCTTTCGCCGCGACCCGGGCCGTGGCCCGATCGTGCAAGAGATCCTGGTGCTGGCCGACGCTCTGGAGCGGGGCTCGGTGATCGACAACTACGCCGAGGCGGCGCTGGCGTCCAACCCCAAGAATCCTTCGATACTGGCGCTCCTCTCCGACCGCTTCAATAAGCGCGGCGATTTCGCCTCCTCGGCCGACACCCTGGAGCGGCTCTTGGCCTTGGAGCGAGGGGCCGACAAGAAGACGACCGGTCACGTCCGGCGGATCATGCTCACCGGCCGCGTGCACGTCGCAGCGGGCAACTTCGCCTTGGCGGCCGAGCGGTTCGCTGAATTGTTGCAAGCCCTCGATAAGGCCCGCGAATACGGGCTGACCGAGAGCGACAAGCGGGACATCCTGGGCGAGGCGGGGGCCACGTACCTGGTGATGGGCGAGGCGTTTCTCCGCGCCGGCCGGCTGAAAGAGGCCGAGGAGGCGCTGCAAACCGCCCACCGCGTCAATCGCGACAAGCCGGGCGAGGCCTTCCAGATGGCCCGCATCCACGTCGAGGCCGGCCGCTTCGACGAAGCCCGCAAGCAGTTGCAGGAGTACTTCGACGCCGAAGGCGAGAGCCAGGGCATCAGCCCCTACGAGCTGCTGGCCGAGTCGTATGCCAAACAGAAGAAGCCGGAGCAGGGTATCGCCGAGCTGGAGAAGCTCCACAAGGCGAAGCAGGCCGCCGAAAAGGCGGACGCCTTTCTGGCGTTTGCCCTGGGCGAGCAATATCGAAAGGCTGACAAGCCGGATCGGGCCGAGCCGCTGTTTCGCGAGACCATCAAAGCCGCTGGCGACAAGAAGCAGTACCGGGCGGCCGTGGTGGCGGCTCAGTTGAGCCTGTTCAAGCTGTACGTTGCCAATAAGAACGCCGAGAAAGACCCCGACAAGAGTGCCGACAAGCTGCTGGACGTGCTGGGCTGGATTGCCGGCGAGGCGGGCAGCCTGGCCGCGCTGGGCGAAGACCTGACTGCCATGACCAAGAACAAGGCCCTGCTGTCGGCCATCGTCAAGTCCGCCCAGGCCCGCAAGGGGGAGCTCGACTTCGGCTGGCGGCTGGCCGGGGCGCTGTTGGCCATGGAAGCCAAGGAATACAAGGCGGCGGGCGATCTCTTCGATGCGGCCATCGACGCCGATCCTGCCAAGGCCGCCGAGGTCGTGCGGACCTGGGGCGTGTCGCTGCTGCGGGCGGAGCAAAACGCCGAAGCGGTCAAAGTCTTCCGGCGCGGCGTGGACGAACGGCTGGCCTCTCTGAGAGATCCCGCCGGCATGCACTACTGGCTGGCCTTCGCGCTGGAGCTGTCCGGCAAGACCGACGAAGCCCTGAAGGTCGCCCGCGAGGGGATCTCGCTGGCCCCCAACGACGCTCCCATTCAGTTCCGCGTCGCCTGGGTGCAGTACCACGCCAAGCAGTACGCGGCGGCCAAGACCGCGTACGAATCGCTCGCCAAGAAGTTCGAGGCCGACGCCAAGCTGCGCGAGCTGCCGTCAGTGCGATCGCAAGTTCGTCAGGCGCGGCTGGCCCTCTCGAACATCGCCGTGATGGACAACGACCTGCCGACGGCCGAGGAATGGCTCGAGCAAGTGCTGGACGAGGACCCCGACGACATCTCGGCCCAGAACGACTTGGGCTACCTGTGGGCCGACCAGAACAAGCGGCTCCACCGCGCGTCGCGGATGATCCGCAATGCCCTGGCCAGCGAGCCGGCCAACGCCGCTTACCTCGACAGCCTGGGCTGGGTGCTCTACCGTCAGGGCGAATACGACGCGGCCGCTACGGAACTCGAAAAGGCCGTCAAGTCGGACGACTCGCCCGACGGCACGATCCTCGACCACCTCGGCGACGCCTACCTGAAGGCCAACCAAACGGCCAAGGCCCGCGACGCGTTCGAGCGGGCTGTGAAGAGCTTCGACAAGAAGCAAGACGCCGACAAGATGAAGGCGGTGCGGGAGAAACTGGACAAGTTGAAATGACGAATGACGAAGCTCGAATGTCGAAAGAATGACGAATGTCGAATGACGGAATGACGAACCACCGCGGTGGCAGATTTCGTCATTCGGTCATTCGGATTTCATTCGTCATTCGCGCTTCGAGATTCGTCATTCAGACGCATCGTCGCTTAGCCACTCACGGAGTTCGCCCATGGCTGGCCATTCGCACTCATCCAATATCAAGCACAAGAAGGCCCTGATCGATAACAAGCGGGGCAAGGTCTGGGGCAAGTGCTCCAAGGCCATCATGGTGGCCGCGCGCATCAGCGGCGGCGACCCCGACGCCAATCCCCGCCTCCGTCTGGCGATCGACGACGCCCGCGCCGCCAACATGCCCAAGGACACCATCGAACGGGCCATCAAGAAAGGCACCGGCGAGCTGGCGGACGCCCAGCAGATCGAAGAAGTGCTGTACGAGGGCTACGGCCCCGGCGGCGTGGCGGTGCTGGCCGAAGTGATGACCGACAACCGCAACCGCACCGCCCCGGAAATCCGCAAGATCTTCGACGTCCACGACGGCAAGCTGGCCGGTGCCAACGCCGTCGCCTGGATGTTCGACCGCAAGGGCATCTTCGTCATCCCCGCCGATCAGGTGGGCGAAGACCGCCTGATGGAGATCGCCCTGGAGGCCGGCGTCGATGACGTAAAGACGGTCGGCAACCGCTTCGAGCTGACGTGCGATCCGGTCCAGTGGGCCAACGTCGCGGCGGCGCTCACGACCGCCGGCCTGACACCGGAGGTGAGCCGCATCAGCCGCATCCCCAAGAACACCGTCGATCTCGACGCCAACCTGGCCCGCAAAGCGCTGAAGCTGGTCGAGGCCCTGGACAATCACGACGACGTGCAGAGCGTGTCGTCGAACTTCAGCGTGCCGGATGAAGTGCTGGCCGAACAGGAATGACACAGCCCATGCCGCAAACCCGCCGCCGGTTTCTCCGCTTTAGCCTCCGCAGCCTGTTGGCCCTGGTAACGCTGGCGGCAGTGCTGACGTGGGTCTATCGGCAATACGTAATCCCGCACCGCGAGGAGCAGGAGTTCCTGGCGGCGGCCGCGAAGGCTGGCGCAGCGGTCACAATCCAGCCGTGGCGGTCGTCAGCGGATGAGCTGTTGACCTCATCCCTCGATTTCGGCTTCTTGGACCGCGTGGTTGCGGTGAGTTTCGGCGGTCCCAACGAATGGAACCTGTTTCGAGACGGCCAGTGGGTCGAGAACATTGGCGCCCCCGGCGAGCCGACCACGGACTCCTTGTTTGCCCTCGGTGGCGTTAACGGTGCTCCGCAACTGCGCCCTCTCCCCTTGGCGATGTTGGCACTCCCCGGCCGCGACGCCGACGACCTGCGCCGGTGCCTGGAGCGCTTGCACCATCTTTCCGGCCTGCGGCGGCTCAGCCTGGCAGGCGTGGGGTTTGGCGACGGTGATTGGCATTACCTTGGCGGACTCAGGCAGCTCGAACACCTGGAGCTGCGAAACTCGCTCGTTTCCGACGCCGGCCTGGCGTACTTGGCGACCCTGCCGCGCTTGAAGCACCTGGGCTTGTCGTACACGGACGTGTCGGACGCTGGCCTCAAAGAATTCGCTGCGCTGAGCGGGCTCGAGACGCTCGATCTCAGCGGCACCAAGGTGACGGACGCGGGCATCCGATCGCTTGCGCTTCCCAATCTCAAACGGCTTTACCTGGCCAACTGCGAGCAGGTCGAAACCGTGGAGCTGGTCGGGTTGCCGGCCCTGGAGCATCTGGACTTGTCCGACACAAGCACGCGGACCTTGGCTGCCGAGAAAGCTCCTCACTTGAGGTCGCTCAATCTCCGCCGCACGTTCACGTCTAACAAATCGCTCGAGGCGATCGCCGCGTTGAATAGCCTGCGAAGACTGGGGATCGCCACCACGCCGGCCGGTGGGGAAGAGGGACTATCACACTTGCGTCAGCTCACCCAGCTTGAGGAGCTTTGCATCGACATCCCCTCGATTGGCGATGAGGGCCTCGAACAACTGAAGGCGATGCCAAGCCTTAAGGTGTTGCACTTGGTCTGGGCCAACCTCCAAGACCAGAAAGCGCGTGACCAGAAGATTCGCGACGCGATGCCGGCAAGCGTAACCGTCAAATCGCCGCCACCGGCAGCGACGGGCGGCGGCTTCTTCTAACTGCTCGGCCGGTTGATTCTTTCATGCTTTCCGCGGCGTGGCAAACTCCGGGATGCGGCATGGCGTCATAGTCGACGCCGGGTGCTGCCGCAGAGGGAACTGTTGCCCTGTGGCCCGCGTCTAACGTCCGTCCCTGGGCCCGCTGGGCTGAATCCTGGCAAAAACAAGGGAATCTCCGCGATGAACCGCCTGCATGCCTCGGCGAGGAACGGTTCAGGAAGCTCGGCAGGCAAGAATGCCTGCCCCACGGGCGTGCCCCTCATTCTGGGGGCCTGGCTGGCCCTGGCTGGCGCCGCGCTGGCCGATCCTTGCGGCATGGTGCCGCCGATCTATGTGAACGATAACTCATCGCTCGTCCGGGTCGGTGACCAACAGACTTATGTCTTCCATAAGGACGGCATCGAGACGTTCGTCATTCGGCCCGGCTTCAAGGGCAAAGTCGAAGATTTCGGCATGCTGATCTCGTTCCCCACGCCGCCGGCGCTGCGGAAGGTGACAGAAGACATTTTCCCGCAGGTGGCCAATGCCATCGATCCACCTGAGGTGGTCGTGGATCTGCGGTGGCAAGGCAAATACCGGAATGTCGCGTTCTTCGATGCGACCAGGCAGACCGGCGGGCGGGGTGCCGACGCGAAAGGCCTGAAGCTGGAAAAGGACCAGGTCCGCGTGTTGCGGGAAGAGGCCGTG
>JBGQHD010000343.1:0-6010 GCA_041497795.1 Planctomycetia bacterium | reverse complement strand
GGCGTGTAATCGCGGTCCTCCGAGCGAAAGCCGAGCTTCTTCAGCTCCGCCTCGATGTCGGCCTGGAGAAGCTGCATCGGTTCGGCACCCCGCGTTACGCCGAGCCATACCGTGCGCGGCCGCTGCGGCGTGGGGAAGGCGCCGGCCCCGCGGACCTCGATCTCGAACCGCGGATGCCGAGCGGCCGCGCGCTGGACGGCTTGGCATAACTCAGCCACGTTTTCCGCCGGCACGTCGCCCAGGAAGTTGAGCGTGAAGTGCAAGTTCGCCGGCTCGACCCACTTGATCTTCGAGGCATCGCTGGGGGCAGACTTGCCACCGGCCGCTCGCGCCTCGCAGCCTTGCAGCAGCGGGACCAGTCGTCCGACCGCCGCGCGAACTTCAGCCGAGGCCTCGACGGCGACGAAGGTGCGAACGGTCTCCATCAACTTATCCTCGTGCTCGTGCTCGTAATCGTGCTCGACGGCTCTTCGAGTACGAGCACGAGTCTTCACGGTGCGTTGAGGGCGCTATTCGACCGCTTCGCCGTACTCGCCTTCCCCGTCGTCCTCGTCCTCGTCCTCGCCTTCGCCTTCGCTCTCTTCCGCCTCCTGCTCCTGCTGCATGATCAGCTCACGGGCCTGGTCGGCGTCGTCGGCCCGCACCAGCAGCTTGATATCCAGAATGCCGGCCAGCCCGACTTGCCCCTCCCCCTCAATCGAGCAGAAGATCCCTTCGCTCTCCAGAAAGTTCTTGATGATCTCCGCCTGGTTGGCGTTCTTGACCGTGTACACCGGCACAAGATCCTGTTTGTCCGTCATGGTGTGGCTCCTCGGGCAAAATCCCCGGCGCCGATAGGCACCTGGCGATAGGATGGCTGCGATGGTTGCTCCGTTCACTCAACTCTCCATTCTATCCGAAGGCGGCCGAACAAGCCGCCACTACACTAGCCCGACGCGCAAGCGAGGGAGAAGCGGCGCCAACGGAACTCGCGGCTGTCCCTCGCTTGCGCGTCGGGTTAGTGTGACCTGGCCGCAGGCGCACTGATTCTCGACATCCCTGGCATGCAGGGCTACAGTGAAGCCATGAGACACCCGCCTCCCGCCTTGGCCCTGCTGGCCGCTTGTTCGCTCTGCTGCACGGTGCCGCTGCGCGCCGCCGATCCTCAGTTGACGCGCGAGCAGGCCGAGTTCTTCGAGAAGAGCATCCGCCCGGTGCTGGCCACGCACTGCGCCGAGTGTCACGGGGCAAAGAAGCAGGAATCCGGCCTGCGGCTCGACTCGCGCGAGGCCCTGCTGCGCGGCGGCGAGCGCGGGCCGGCGGCCGTGTCGGGCGATCCGGCGGGCAGTCTGTTGCTGGCGGCCGTGCGGCAGGCCGGCGAGCTGAAGATGCCGCCGGAAGGCAAGCTGGTGGCGGCCGAGGTCGCGGCCATCGAGCGCTGGGTGCGCGACGGGCTGCCGTGGCCGGTGGCGGGACGGATTGACAATCCGTCACACGGCGCTTTGCCACCTCCGCCGAGCGTCGCCGAGGCCCGCCGCACGCATTGGGCGTTCCAGCCGGTCCGCAAGCCGCGCGTGCCGACCGTCGGTCATGGCGAGCGTCGAGGCGTAAGCCCGACGTGGCAAGGTTGGGCGCTGACGCCGATCGACCGCTTCATTCAGGCGAAGCTCGAAAGCCGCGGCCTCACTCCTTCGCCGCCAGCAGACCGCCGCACGCTGATCCGCCGGGCGACGTTCGATCTGCTCGGTCTGCCGCCGACGCCGGAGGAGGTCGAGGCCTTCGTGGCCGATCCCTCGCCGGATGCCTTCGCCCGGCTCGTCGAACGGCTGCTGGCTTCGCCGCACTACGGCGAGCGCTGGGGCCGGCACTGGCTCGACGTGGCCCGCTATGCCGACAACAAGGGCTATGTCTTCTTTGAGGACAAATCGTACCCCTGGGCGTACACCTACCGCGACTACGTCGTCCGTGCGCTGAACGACGATCTGCCCTACGACCAGTTCGTCTTGCAGCAGCTTGCCGCCGACCTGCTCGATCTGGGCGATGACCGCCGGCCGCTCACCGCACTGGGGTTCCTGACGGTCGGCAACCGCTTCATGAACAACTCGCACGATATCCTCGACGACCGCATCGACGTGATTGCCCGCGGCCTGTTGGGCCTGACGGTGACCTGTGCCCGCTGCCACGACCACAAGTACGACCCGATCCCGCAGGCCGACTATTACAGCCTGTACGGCGTGTTGCGAAGCTGCACGGAGCCGACGGTGCCGCCGCTGTTCGAGCCGCCGGCGGCGACCGCGGCGTACCAGAAGTTCGCCGTCGAGATGGCCGCCCGCGAGAAGAAGCTGCACGACTTCGTGGACCGCAAGCACGACGAGCTGGTGACGTCGGCCCGCACGCGCGTGGCCGAGTATCTGCTGGCGGCGCACGAGATCCGCAACAAGCCGCGGACCGAGAACTTCATGCTGCTCACCGACAAGGGTGAGCTGCACCCGGTGATGATCGAGCGCTGGCGGGCCTACCTGGAGCGCACCCGCCGCCCGCCGCACCCCGTGTGGGCCTATTGGCACGCCGTGGCCGAGTTTCCACCCGCCGACTTCGCCACCCAGGCTGCGAAGGTGGATGTAGGACGGATTGTCAATCCGTCCGGCAAGCCGGTCTCGATCAACCCGCTCGTCCGCGCAGCGTTCGCCAAAGACCCACCCAAGTCGCTGGCCGAAGTGGCGAAGCGCTACGGGGAGCTATTCAAGCGCGTGAACGACAAGGCGAGCGGGGGACACCAACAGGCGAGCGGGGGACGTAAGTCCCCTGATAATTCCACCGCTGCTGGTGGCGCCGCGAATCCGCCGGCTGTTGGTGGACCCACGAATCAGCCGGCTGACGCCGGCCGCTCGCCTTCCGGCGCGCGCTCCTTGGACAATCCCGCCGAAGAGGAGCTGCGGCAGGTGCTCTACGGGCCCGACGCTCCGCCGAGCGTCGCCAAGGTCTTCGACTGGGGCTTTCTCTCGCTGCTCCCCGATCGGCCCTCGCAGGCCGAGTTCGAGAAGCTCGTCAAAGACATCGAACAATGGAGCAAGACCGGCCCCGGCGCGCCGCCGCGGGCGATGGTCGTGCAAGACAGCCCTCAGCCGTTTGAGCCGCGCATCTTCCAGCGCGGCAACCCCAACCGGCCGGGCGACGCCGTGCCGCGACAGTTCGTCGAGGTGCTCAGCCTCCAGCGGCAGCCGTTTCGCCAGGGGAGCGGCCGGCTGGAGCTGGCTCGGGCCATCGTCGATCCGGCCAACCCGCTGACGGCGCGGGTGATCGTCAACCGGGTCTGGATGCACCACTTCGGCCAAGGCCTGGTCGATACGCCGGGCGACTTCGGCCTGCGGAGCAATCCGCCGAGCCACGCGGAGCTGCTCGATTACCTGGCAGCTACGTTCATGGAGCGCGGCTGGTCGCTCAAGGATTTGCACCGGCGGATCATGAACTCGGTGGTGTATCAGCAAGCGTCAGCCGTAGGACGGATTTCCAATCCGTCCGAGCCAAATCCGTCCGCGTCGGACGGACGGATTGAAAATCCGTCCTACGCTCACGATCCCGAGAACCGCTTGCTGTGGCGGATGAACCGCCGGCGGCTGGAGTTTGAATCATTACGCGATGCGCTCTTGGCCGTGTCTGGCAGCCTGGAGCCGCACCTTGGCGGTCCGCCGGTGGAGATTTTCGGCGGGCAGTTCGTCCCACGCCGCAGCATCTACGGCGCCATCGACCGCATGGACCTGCCGCCGCTGCTCTCGACGTTCGACTTCCCCAGCCCGGCCACGCTCAGCCCGAAACGCGATGCGACGACGGTGCCGCCGCAGGCGTTGTTCTTGATGAACCACCCGTTCGTCGTCGAAGCCGCGCGGCGGATCGCCGCCCGATCCGAGATGACGGCAGCCGACGTGCCCGGCAAAATCGCGCGGCTCTACGCTTTGCTCTTCGGCCGGCCGCCGACTGCCGGCGAGCTCAAGCTCGCGCAAGACTACCTCGGCTCACAGCCCAGCGGCGATAAGCTCACCGCCTACGTGCATGGACTGCTGATGCTCAACGAGTTCGCGTACGTGGATTGATTGTCAGCCGTCCACGTTCGTCTTCCCCCGGTAGCTCGCATCCAGCACGTCCATCGGGTGGACCACCTGGAGGCGGTGGCCTTGCTGCCGGGCTTCGCGGGCGATTTGCAGCAGGCAGCCGGCGTTGCCGGTGATGACCACTTCGGCCCCAGTACGGAGGATGTTTTGCAGCTTGCGGCGGCTGAGGCGGCCGGCCATTTCCGGCTCGGTGAGGTTGTAGGTGCCGGCCGCGCCGCAGCACAGGTCCGACTCGGGCAGGTCGATGAGCCGCAGGCCCGGCACTTGGGACAGCAGGTTGCGGGGCGCCTCGCGCACTCGCTGCGCATGGGCCAAATGGCAGGCATCGTGGTACGTGGCCGTGATGCGGAGCGGATGCTCGGGCGGGATGAAGCCCAGCTCGTCGAGAAACTCGCTGATGTCTTTGACCTTGGCGGAAAACGCTGCGTAGGACGGAATTCCATTCCGTCCGGCATTGCCCTTTGATACGGACGGAATGGAATTCCGTCCTACTTTCCCGCCGTCGTGCCAATGATGGCCGTAGTCTTTCAGCATCGCCCCGCAGCCGGCCACGTTGACGATGATCGCGTCCACGTCGCTGTCGGCGAAGGCGGCGAGGTTGGCGTCGGCCATCGCGCGGGCCGGCGGCTCGCTGCCGGAGTGAAAGTGGATCGCCCCGCAGCACACCTGGCTGCGCGGCACGACCACGTCGCAGCCGTTCTTTTGCAGCACGCGGATCGTGGCCCAGTGCGTGTGGCGGAACATCACGTCGCCGACGCAGCCGGTGAACAGGGCCACACGGGCCCGGCGGCGGCCCTCGGCCGGCATGACCTCGGGCAGCGGCTTTTCGGCCCTGCGTCGCGGCGGCAGCATGGCCACCAGTTGCCGCAGCCGCGGCGGCAGCAGCCGCAGCAGCCCGAGCCGCTCGGCCGCGCGATCGAGCCGCAGAAGCTGCGCCACCCGCGCCGGCCAGAGCGCCTTCCGCAGGCGGTTGGGATACGGGAACAGCCGGAAGAGTATCCAGCGGTGGAACCAGTCGTCGGTCTTGCGGTCGGCGTCGCCGGTCTGCTCCATCTGCACGCGGAACGGCTCGATCAGCTTGCCGTACTGCACGCCGGAGGGGCAGGCCGTCTCGCAGGCCCGGCAGTCGAGGCACAGCTCCAGGTGCCGTCGCACCTCGTGCGTCAGCGGCAGCCGGCCGTCGGTCACCGCCCGCATCAGGTAGATGCGGCCGCGGGGACTGTCGTTTTCGTTGCCCAGCTCGACGTAGGTGGGGCACGAGGCGGTGCACAGGCCGCAGTGCACGCAATCGAGGAACAGCCCGTAGTCGATGCCCGCGCCGGGATTGTCGCCGGGGTCGTGCGGCGGCGGGGCCTGCGGCGCGTTGGCGAGTGATGGCGAAACAGTCATCGAGCGGACGAGGTAACAACGTCAGGCGGCGGCAGTTGCGAGGTTGCATTCTAACAGCGGGTGCTTGGCGGCGGAGCGCGTGCCGCGAGCGATTGTGTGGCCGACTCGCTCCGCGAGTCGGACGGCAACTCGCAGAGCGAGTTGCCCACATTTCATCTCGTGGAGCGAGATGGCTACACTCCGGCTATCCGTCTTTCGCTCCCCCGCTCCCGGCGGCTAGACTGGATGGACGGGGGCAACACTCTTTCGCAGAGACTCTCTGCGCCAGGGAAATCGACGGCCTGGCATCGCTTCGGAGAAACTGACATGGCCAAGAGTCGTGCGGTGGGCATCGACTTGGGGACGACGTATTCGGCGGCGGCTTGGGTCGATGACGCGGGCCACAGCGAGCTGATCCCCAATGCCGAAGGGGACCTGCTGACCCCCAGCGTGGTGCTGTTCGATGATACCGAGGTGATCGTCGGCAAGGAGGCCAAGAAAGTCTCCGTGTCCGACGGCGACCGCGTGGCCGTGTGCGCCAAGCGCGACATGGG
>JBGQHD010000342.1:0-6011 GCA_041497795.1 Planctomycetia bacterium | reverse complement strand
TGATGGTCGGCAGCCTGGTCTATTTCCTGCTCGAGGTCTTCTATCAGGGGGATTACGACGATCGGCTGCGGTGGATCCTCTCGTGCTTCGTATTCGCCGCGGTGCTCATCGGGCGGATTTCCATCGAGAGCGGCACGGCCCGGGCCGTTTTGTTCGCCACGCCGCTCGCTCTGGCGGTCGGCCTGGCCATCGCCATGTTGGTGCAGCACAACGGGCCGCTGGCAGCCATTGGGCTTTACTTCGATTGGGCCTTGCTGGGCGTCATCTGGTGGTGCACGCACAAACTGACCTGGGATTGCACGTTCATCGACGAGCAGCAGGTGGATACCGGCGAAGGGCTGCTCCAGACGATTGGCCTGGACGGCGAAGCGAAAACCGCCGACGCCACGCCAGCCGTGGTGGCCGAGCGCATCGCCGCTCAAGAAGCTCTCGCAAAGAAACGCCTCCTGGAGGGCACGACGGGCGACGAGGAGCAGACGCCCAAACGCTGGTGGGAGCGGTGGCTGGAGGGGGATCAACGGCCGCACGCGCCGGGCGTGTGGGTGGTGTATTTCTCACTGGCTGCGTTGCCGATCTTCGGCATCGGTCAGCTCTTCATCCCAGCCGCCAGCGAGGATCGGCGGCAGTACGTCTTTCGCCTGCTGGCCACGTACGTCGCCGCCGGGCTGGGCCTGCTGCTGACGACCAGCTTCCTGGGCATGCGGCGCTACTTGCGGCAGCGGCACGTGGAAATGCCCCAGCTCGTGGCCAAGAAGTGGATCGGCATCGGCTGCGGGCTGGGCCTGGGCATCCTGGTGCTGGCCATGATCCTGCCGCGGCCCAATGCCGAGTACGCGGTCTCGTCGCTCACCGGCACGATCGGCTCGCCGCAGCGGCAGGCCTCGCGCTACGCGCCACCCGGCGGCAGCGGGGCCAAGGATCCTCAGAAGCAAGCCACCTCGACGACGAGCAAAGGCAAGACCCCGGGCGGCCAGGGCACCGGCAGCGCCGGCAAGTCGGGCGGCGGCACCTCGTCGAAGACCGGCGACGGCGGCGGCTCGTCGTCCAAGAGCTCTGGCGGTGGCGAGCCCTCGTCGAAGACCACCGGCGGCGAGCCGGGCACCAAATCGAGCGGCTCGTCGCAGCCGCCCAACAACGGGAATGCCAAGACGTCCACCGACTTGTCACCGCGTAAAGAGCCCGCGGCGAAGCAGCCCCCCGATGGCGGGGAGAAGTCGCCACCTGGCAGCGAGGCCGGCAAATCCCCTCCTGGAGCGGAAGGGAGCAAGACGTCTGACGCCTCGGAGGGGGCCAAGACCTCGGCCTCCACCGGAGCCAAGTCACCCAGCGACAAATCGCCATCGAGTGAAGCCAAGTCCGGCACGCCCGACGGCGAGCAATCCAAGTCGGATGAGAATAACGACGATCGGAGCGGCGATGGCAAGAGCGACGAGGGCAAGAGCGGCGCCGGCCAGCAAGACAGTCGCGACAGCTCCTCCGGCGCCCGCGGATCGCCGCCCTCCAACTTCCGCCCGCTGGAGTCGCTTGGCACCGCCCTGAGCTGGCTGCCCTCGCTGTTCAAGTGGATTCTGCAGGGCGCCATCATCGCTGTGGTCGCTTACCTGGTATGGCGGCATCGCCGAGAGCTGTGGGCGGCGCTCGTGGGGTTGTGGACCGACCTGCGCAACCTGCTGGCCGGGCTGTTGGGTTGGAAGAAGAAGGAGCGCCCGGTTGCCCAGCCATCGGTCGCGGCGCCGTCCGGCCCGCAGGGACGGCCGTTTGCCGACTATCCCAATCCCTACACCACGGGCCTCGTTAGCCGGCTGTCTGCCGACCAGCTCGTGGCTTACACGTTTGAAGCCCTGGAGGCCTGGGCGCGCGAGCACGGCTATCCGCGCGAGGCGGACCAAACGCCGCTGGAGTTCGCCGCCGAGTTGGCTTCGGCCTCCGCCCCGTTGGCCGAGCCGGTGCGGCTGCTGGCACTGCTGTACTGTCAAGTGGCCTACGCCCCCGGCACGTTGCGTCCCGAACGGACGGGCGAGCTGGAGTATCTGTGGCGTTTGCTGAGCCGAGGGGCGTCCAGCGCTCGGCAGTAGCGTCCCGCCCCGTAGGGCGGACACTCTTGTCCGCCGTATGCTGGCTTGCGGGCGAGTCGGATGGAGGTGGACAGGAGTGTCCGCCTTACGGGCACGCGAGCCGCGTGCCCCACGCCAAACCGCTCTTCCGGCCATCGGGCATCTTGCCTATAAGGCTGGCCCTTTCCATCGTTCGCGCGCCCCGCAGGCAAGGGAATGCCGTGAAGGTTGACGTCGTGATCCCCGTCTATAACGAGGAGCGCAAGCTGGAGCGCTGCGCCCATACGTTGCGCCAGCATCTGTCGCGGCACCCTCATTACGACTGGCGGATCGTGATCGCCGACAACGCCTCGGTGGATCGCACCTGGGCCATTGCCCAGGAACTGTCGAAGCGGTTCGCCGACGTGGCGTGCTTGCATCTGGACCAGAAGGGGCGCGGCCTGGCGCTACGGGCCGCTTGGACCGCCAGCAACGCCAGCCTCGTCAGCTACATGGACGTGGACCTCTCCACCGATCTGGCGGCCTTCGTGCCCATGATCGACTGCCTGGCGCAGGGAAGCTGCGACGTGGCCGTCGGCTCGCGTCTGGAGCCGGGCAGCCAGGTGGAGCGTTGCCTGAAGCGGGAGGTCGTTTCCCGCGGCTACAACCTGCTGGTCTCGGCGTTCTTCCCCGGCAAACAGTTCTCGGACGCCCAGATTGGCTTCAAGGCCCTGACGATCGACGCAGCCCGCGAACTGCTCCCGCTGGTGCAAAACAACTACTGGTTCTTCGACACAGAGCTGTTGGTTCAGGCCCAGCGGCTCGGCTACCGCATCGGCAACATCCCCGTGCACTGGACGGAAGACTCTGACAGTCGAGTGAAGGTCGGACCCACGGCGATCGAGAACATCAAGGGACTGGTACGGCTGAGATTCCGAAAGGCCGCTTAAGGAGGCAGCGCATGAAGATCCTGGTAACCGGCGGCACGGGCTTTATCGGCTCGCACGTGGTCGAGGCGCTTCAGGCCGCGGGGCACGAGCCGATGGTGCTCTCCCGGACCGAGCCGGCCTGGTCGCGCACCGGACCGATCGCGGTGCTGGGCGACGTCACCGACTATCAGGTGGTTTCCGAGGCGGTGGCGCGCAGTGAAGGGGTCATCCACCTGGCCGGCGTGCTGGGCACGGTCGAGTCGCTGGCCCAGCCGGGCCGGGCGGTCGAGGTCAACATCCTCGGCTCGCTGAACGTCTTCGACGCCTGCCGGGTCTACAAGAAGCGCTGCGTGTATGCCGGCGTGGGCAATCCGGATGACAACAACCCCTACGCCATCTCGAAGCACACCGCCGAGCGCTTCGCCTTGATGTACAACAAGGAGCACCGCACGCGGATCGCGGCGGTGCGGATCTTCAACGTCTACGGCGAGCGGCAGAAGGCCGAGCCGGTCAAGAAGCTCATCCCCACGGCCATCCGGGCTGCCCTGGCCGGTGAGCCGATCATCATCCACGGCGGCGGCACGCAGCGCAACGACTTCGTGTACGTCGGGGACGTGGCCGCGAACCTGGTCCAGGCCCTGTTCAACGAGCGGCTCGATCCGCTGAAGACCTACGACCTGGGCAGCGGCGTGGCGACCGCCATCGCGGACGTTGTGCGGCTGATCGTCGATCTGACGAAATCGCAAAGTCAGGTGGTCGTCCACCCGGAGCGACGGCCGGGCGAAAACACCAAGCTGCTGGTGGCCAACAAGGAAAACTGGCTCGATCCCGCGTATCGGTTCACGTCGTTGGCGGCCGGCATGGAGCGGACCATCGTCGCCGCCGAGCAGTTTGTGGCGGCGTAGCGGTCGTAGCCGAAGTCGCCAGACTTCGGGGGTACCTCCGCTGGGACCAGCCTCCCCCGAACTCTGGCGAGTTCGGCGACACCCAACATCGCGTCTCTATCCAGCGAGCCTTCTCATGCGAGTTCTTGTCACCGGCGGCAACGGTTTCATCGGCAGCCACCTCGTGGACCGTCTTCTGGAGCAGGGGCACGAGCCGGTGGTCTTCGACCGCATCGGCCATCCGCACCGCCCGGAAGTGCCCCTGGTGATGGGCGATATCCGCGATCGCGTAGCCGTTCGCTCGGCGATCGAGGCCACGGACGGGGTCATCAACCTGGCAGGCATCCTGGGCACCAGCGAGACCATCGACCAGCCGACGCTGACGGTGCATTCCAACATCCTGGGGGCGATCCACGTCTTCGAAGCCTGCCGCGACTTCGGCCGCCGCGGGGTGCACATCACGGTGGGCAACCACTGGATGAACAACCCGTACTCGATTACCAAGTCGGCCGCCGAGCGGTTCGCCCTGACGTTCAACCGCGAGTTTGGCACCCGCATCGCCGTGGTGCGCGGGCTGAACGCGTACGGCCCGCGGCAGAAGCCCTGGCCGGTGCGGAAGATCATGCCCAACCTGGTGGTGCCCGCGCTGACCGGCGGCGAAATCCTGATCTACGGCGACGGCGAACAGCTCATGGACATGATCTATGTCCGCGACCTGGCCGAGGTGCTGCTCCGCGCCCTGGTGCTGGACCACGGCTGCTACGACTCGATCTTCTCGGCCGGCATGGGCGAAAAGCATACGCCGACGATCAACCAACTGGCCCAGGCCGTCGTGCAAAAGTCCGGCTCCTCCTGCCGCATCACCCACGTGCCCATGCGAGCCGGCGAGCCGGACCGCAGCCAGGTCATCGGCAAACCCGAGACCCTGCGGCCGCTGGGCATGACGGTCGAGACGATGGTCTCGCTTTCCGACGGCATCCAGGAAACGCTGAAGTGGTATCGGGCCCACCTGGGCCAGTTCCAGCGCTCGGCAGCCAAGGCGGCGTAGGGCCGCAGCTTCCCGGCGCAACGCAAGCGTCCACCGCCGGGCTTGCCCCGGCGGCTTGCTGACTGGTAGCTACCAACCGGACCCAACAGCAAGCCACTCCCCACCGGGCTCGTCCCGGTGGCTCGCTGACTGACGGCTTGGATTGGCCCCGTCAGCTTCGAGTCGTGGGACCACCGGGGCGAGCCCGGTGGAGAGGAGGCACTGCCGGAGACGGCCCTGTAGCTGTCAGTCGGCGGACCACCGGGGCAAGCCCGGTGGAGTCCTCACTCCCTCTTGGTCATCCAAGGGACACGGGACCAACCCGGCATGTCGCGCACTTCACCCAGTTCGTCGCTTATCTCTTCGCCCGGCAGTGAACCACCCTTGGCCGAGGGCGCCCAGCAGTTCAGCCTCGGCTGGAAGGCGGCCGCCGTGGTCGCCGCGTTTGGCGTCAGTCTGCTGCTTGTCAGTCTCGGGGGCGAGACGCGCTGCTTGACCTACCACGAGGTCATCTTCGCCCAGCCGGCCAAGGAGATGTTGGCCACCGGGAACTGGGTCCTGCCGAAGTTCGCCGGCGTCCCTTGCACGCACAAGCCGCCCGGCACGTATTGGGTGCTGGCCGCGACGATGGCGGTGACCGGCAGCGAGGCGGAAGGGGTGCTGCGCATTCCCTCGGCATTGGCCGGCGTGCTGACGGCCCTGCTGGTGGCCGTGTTGGCTGCTCGCTGGTTCGGCCGCCAAGCGGGTCTCGTGGCCGGCCTGATTCAGTTGACGACGTACTATGTATTGCAACTGGCTCGGCTGGCCGAGTGCGACATGCTGCTGGTCGCGGCGGCGACCGGGGCCATGGGCACGTTTGCCGCGGTCCACGTCGATAGCCCACGCGGCAAACTCGAAGCCCGCTGGGCGCCGTGGCTGTTCTACGGCTGCGTGACGCTGGCGTTCTTCTTCAAATGGCTGATCGGCCCGGTGCTCATCTTCTCGGGCTGCCTGGCCTACGTGGTCGTCAACCGCGACTGGCGTGGGCTGCGGTTTTTGCTCAACCCTTTGGGCATCGGCATCTTCTTGGCCAGCATGCTGGCCTGGTCGGCGGCGGCCTACGCCCAGTATCCGCAGATCGTGCACGACCAGTTCACGA
>JBGQHD010000341.1:0-6024 GCA_041497795.1 Planctomycetia bacterium | reverse complement strand
CGCCGGCTCGGACAATGCCAGCAATCCAGTGGCCATCTTCTGCAGCAAGTTTTTGACGGCCGTATTGAGGGTTTGTCATCGGGCCGTCCTGACGGATGCCTTGGCGGTTGAGTGGTCCAACAACCAATCGAAGTTCGCGCGTGCTTGGCGTCGGCAGATGATGTCGCGTCGTAAGATCGAGGAACCAACGGTTGGCGAAAATGCCACGCTGCGGCAAGGGATTCGTAACGCCGCCGGCGACGATTCGGTCGCGGAGATCCTGGAAAAGGATTGCCACCTGATTGAGGCGGCGCTGGCGACGGACCAATGCGTTGCGTCACTGGACGATCGCGCGCGGCACCACTTTCACCACGTTGCGGCCAAGGTGCGTCAGCTTCGCAAGGTTCACTGGGTGAATCCGGCGCCGCCATCCCCACAAGCGGGTTCGTCAACCGAGCACGCGATTCCGTGGCTCGAAGCCGGGGCGCCAAACGACAAGACCCAATGCCTCGGTTACGCGTCTTCCAATCCAGCACTGTGACTATGGGCGCGGATGCGCACTTGGCCGATAATGCTCGACGCGATATCTGGAAGACATAGGGAGTAGAACCGCATGAGACGAGCACCGCGCCGCTGGATGATCCGCTGTTTTACAGCGATGTTCGTGCTCATCGGCGGCTGGCTCGGGTTCTGCGCACATCGAGGATACGTCTGCTGGTCGCCCATCGGCTCGGCGGCGGCGGATGACGAGGAGCAGCCAACGGCCCCCAAGCAGACGGCCGAAGGACAAGAGAAGTCAAAGTCGCCGACTGCTGAGCCAGCGGACGCCAAGGCCGCCAAGAAAAGGCACACCAACCGCCTCGCCAAAGAGACCAGCCCGTACCTGCTGCTGCACGCCCACAATCCGGTCGATTGGTATCCCTGGGGGGCCGAGGCGCTGGAGAAGGCTAAGAAAGACAGCAAGCTGATCTTCATCTCCATCGGTTATTCCAGTTGCTACTGGTGCCACGTGATGGAGCGCGAGAGCTTCATGGACGAAGAGATCGCCAAGGAGATGAACGAGCACTTCGTGTGCATCAAGGTCGATCGCGAGGAGCGGCCCGATATCGACGAAATCTACATGACCTCGCTTCAGGTCTACGGCGAGCTGTCGGGCGGCGGCGGGCGCGGCGGCTGGCCGCTCTCCATGTTCCTCACGCCCGAGGCCAAGCCGGTGGCCGGGTTCACCTACCTGCCGCCGCGGGCTGACGAGAAACGCGGCTTCAAGGGCGGCTTCCTCGACGCCCTGAAGGTGCTGCACAAGACGTGGACCGACGACCCCAAGCGGGTCACCTCTAGCGCGGGCACGATCACCGAGGCCGTGCAGCGGCAGCTTCGGCAGCGGCCGTTGTTGGCGGAGAAGCCGACCGACAAAGACGTGCGGAAGCTGCAAACCGCCCTGGCCGAAGACTTTGACACCAAGTACGGCGGCTTCGGTTTCAACGAAGAGAACGACCGCCGGCCGAAGTTCCCCGAGCCGTCGAACCTGGTCTTCCTGCTTCGGCAAGTGCGGCAGGCGGAAGACAAGCGCGACCGCGAAGACGCCCGGCGGATGCTCGTCAAGACACTGGATAGCATGGCGGCCGGCGGCATTTGGGACCACGTCGGCGGCGGGTTCCATCGCTACAGCACCGACCGCTATTGGCGCATCCCGCACTTCGAGAAGATGCTCTACGACAATGGCCAATTGGCCACGGTCTACGCCGAAGCGTTCGCGTTGACGGGTAACGCCGACTACAAGACCGTCACCGAGCGGCTGCTGGAGTTCGTGCTGCGGGAGATGACCGGGCCGCAGGGGGCGTTCTACGCCGCCCTGGACGCTGAGACCGATGCCGACGAAGGGGCCTTCTACGTCTGGAAGGCCGACGAGCTGCGCGGGGCGCTCGGCGAGGCGGACTTTGCAATTTTCGCCGATGCCTACGGCGTGGGGGAGAAGCCGAACTTCGAGAGTCGGCACACGCTGCTGCTGCCTCGCCCGCTGGCGGAGACGGCCGCCAATCACAAGCTCTCGGCCGAAGAGCTGGCCGCCAAGCTGGCCCTGCTGCGGCAGAAACTGCTCAAGCTGCGCGGCAAGCGTCCGCGGCCGCTGACCGATACCAAGGTCATCACCAGTTGGAACGGCCTGATGATCCGCGGCCTGGCCGACGCCGGCCGCATTCTGAAGAACGAGCGCTACGTCGCGGCGGCGGCCAAGGCGGCCGACTTCATTCTCGATAAGCTGCGCACCAAGGACGGCCGGCTGCTGCGGACCTACGCCGGCGACCAGGCCAAGCTCAACGCCTACCTCGACGACTACGCCTTCTTCGTCGATGGGCTGATCGCCCTGCACAGAGCTTCGTCGGCGGACAAAGCGACCGGCGAGAAGCGCTGGCTCGACACGGCCCGGCAACTCACCGACAAGATGATCGAGCTGCACGGCGACGCCCGCGACGGCGGGTTCTTCTTCACCTCCGGCGACCACGAGTCGCTCATCGCCCGCAGCAAGGGGCCCTCCGACGGCGCGCTGCCGTCGGGCAACTCGGTCGCGGCCGACAATCTGGTCTATCTCGGCGCGGCGCTGAAAGAGCCGAAATATCTCGAGCAGGCCGAAAAGACGATCACCGCCCGCGGGGCCATGCTGCGTAATGCGCCGCTCGCGTACCCGCGGATGCTGACGGCATTGGCGGCGCTGGAGGAGGCGAGGAAGAAGCCGTAGCGGCGTTGGAATAGCTCCGGCTGTAGGAATTGAACGTCCAACGTCGAACGTCCAACGTCGAACGTCCAACGTCGAACGTCCAACGTCCAACATCGAACGAAGGGCCGTCGCTGACTTCGGACGGCAAATACACGTCTGCATTTTCGGTTCGATGTTGGACGTTGGACGTTCGATGTTCGGCTTCGCAAAACGGAGCGCCGCAAGCAGAATCGTCACAAGTGTGGTCCGGCAAGAAAACGTTCCTGCCCGCGATTCGCGCCGGCAGCAAGACGCAGACCGTGCGGCTGTGGAAGCACCGCCGCATGCGGGCCGGGCAGCAGAGCTATATCCCCGGCGCGGGGCACATCGACGTCGAAGCCGTGGACGAGGTCCGCGTCGAGAAGCTGACGGACGCCGACGCCCTGACGGATGGCTTCGATTCCGCGGCAGCGCTGCGGGCCGCGCTGCGCGAAATCTACCCGGCCGAGTTGGCCGCCGGATATCAGGCCTACCGGGTGCGGTTTCGCCTGGTCCGGCCCGCGGCCCGCCGCGCGGCGGCACAATCGTCGTAATCGTCACCCGCGTCGATCGCCCGATTGTTTTGCGGTTCGTTGACAGCCCCGCGCGACGGGGCGTAGAATGGCGTCACGCCTGTGATGATGGCTTAAAGCCTGTCGTTGTTCGCTTTTAGGCTGCATTTCCAGGGGCATTCGCGAACCCGTGGCACGTCGAAATCTCCAAGGTTGCGGAACACCTTGACCGCTTGGGGCCGCCAGCGCTCGCGCGGCCGTCCATCCAAAGCCTTTCCAGCAGGGAACCTCCCATGGCCAGAAGCGAGAACCAGGGCCTCCAGATCGCCGTCATCATCTTCGCCTTCCTGACGATCGCGCTCAGCGTCGCCACGTTCTACTTCTTCAACGACGCCTCGACGCAGTACACCAACGCCGTGGCCGAGCAGCAAAAAGCCACGGAGATGGACAAGGCGACCCGCCAAGCGCTCGACGAGAGGCGGGCGCTGTTGGAGGCAATTGGTCTGGACAATTTGACCACGACCGCGACCATGCAAGCCAAGAGAGACGAAGCGTTCCTTCCCTTTAGCGGCTTGCCGCTCGTGCAAAACAGCAAGACCTTCATCGCGGTCCTTAGCGCCATGAAGCAGACGATGGACCAGTGGAACCAGGAGCGCCAGGACCAGAAGAAGAAGCTTGAGGATTGGGAGAAGCAAGTGCGGGCCCTGGAGAAGAAGTACGCCGACGACGTGAAGAAAACCGCGGACGCCTACGCGGCCGAAAATCAGCGGCGCACGCTGGAGAACGCCACGCTGGCCGGCAAAGACACCGAGCACGCCAATAAGCTCAAGGAAGTCACCGACGAACTGCAGAAGAAGCGCGAGGAGGTGACCAAGGCCAACGACGACATGAACAAGGAGCGATTGGCCTCGCAAAAAGAGATGGACAAGCTGCGTCAGGAAATGGCCCTGGTGATCAAGGAGCGCTACGAGCGGGACAACCAGGTCTTCGAGCGGCCCGACGCCATGATCGTCAGCGTCAACGCCAAGGAGCAATCGGTGAACATCAACGTCGGCCGCACCGACCATCTGCGGCTGAACATTCGCTTCGGCGTGTTCAAGCGGGGCGAGACGAACGTCCATAACCGGACCAAGAAGGGCACGATCGCGGTTACCCGGTTCATCGGCGACAATCTGGCCGAAGCCCGCATCGTCGATTCGAACCTCAAGGACCCGATGCTGGCGGGCGACGTGGTCTTCACGCCCACCTGGACCCCCGGCATGCAAGAGACCTTCGTGCTGGCCGGCGACTTCGACATCAACGGCGACCGCAAGCCCGACAACGACCAGATGCGCAGCTTGGTGGAGCTCAACGGCGGCAAGGTCCAGGAAGAAGTGGGGACCGACACCCGCTACCTGCTGATGGGCGATGCCCCGCTGACGGCCGACAAGGACAGTAAGGAGAAGTATGACAAGAAGAAAGCGCGGGCCAAGGAATTGAGCATCAAGATCATGGGCCTGCAGGAATTCATCGAGTACACCGGCAGCCGTGAGCTGTTCAATCAGTTGCAGAAGGTGGGCACCAAGGAGGATACCAAGGGGGTCCTCGAGAAGGGCAAGCGGGAATTGGGCAAGGATGGCTTCCGCTCGCGTGTGGCCCCGGAGGGCGGGGGCCGGCGTTTCGAGCCGGGTGGCTCTGCTTCGCCAGCCAGCGCGGCCGGCGGCAACGAGGCGGCGAAGAAGGTCCCGCCCCGGCGGACCAGCGGCGGCAATTAGCCGTAGCAGGCACACTCCGTGTGCCGTTGTCTTTCGATGATCTCCGCCATCACCGTGTGAACGACTCACCGATGGAACACGACGGCCTGGTCGGAACGATCAGGCCGTTTCTCTTACCGCTCTCTTAGCACACATCGGCTGCCGGATTGGCCATGGGCTACCTGATTGGCACGGACGAAGCCGGCTACGGACCCAACTTCGGGCCGCTGGTCGTCTCGGCCACCGTCTGGCACGTGGCAGGCAGCCCGCGCGGCGTTGACCTGTATCGCCGGCTCGCTCCGGCCGTCACCCGCGACGGCAATGGCGAGGCGGCCAACGGCGCCGTTTGGATTGCCGATTCGAAAGCCGTCTACCGGGCCGGTCAAGGCCTGGCGACGCTGGAGCGCGGCGTTCACGCGGCCCTGGGTTCTTGCCTGGGGCTCCCCGGCGGCTGGCGCGACCTCTGGCCGGCGCTGACCGGCCAGCCCGCCCCCACCGCTGCCACCGACCCTTGCTGCGCCGACTTCCACTGCGAGCTGCCACTGGAGGCCACCTTGGAGGAGATCGAGCAGGCCGCCGCCACGGTCGCCCGGTCGATGCGGGCCGCGGGCGTGCGGCTGCACGCCGTCCACAGCCGGGCGATCTTCGCCCGCGAGTTCAACGATCTGGTGGCCGAGCACGGCGGCAAGGGGACCGCCTTGTCGCAGGTCACGACGGCGCTGCTGGGCGCGGCGCTCGACAGAGTCGATCGCGATCGCCTCGATCAGGATCACTTAGGTGACTCTGAACCGGAGCCGGCCTGGATCGTCTGCGACAAGCACGGCGGGCGGAACCGTTACGGACCGCTGCTGCAGCAACGCTTTCCCGAGACGCTGATCGAGGTCCGCGACGAAAGCCGCGCTCGCAGCGTTTACCGCTGGCGGCGCGGCGGCCAGGCGGTCGAGGCCCACTTCTGCGCCGGCGGCGAGCGGCACCTGCCGGTGGCCCTGGCGTCGATGGTCTCTAAGTATCTGCGCGAAGTGGCGATGCTGGCCTTCAACCGCTTCTGGAGCCTGCGGCTGCCCAACCT
>JBGQHD010000340.1:0-6035 GCA_041497795.1 Planctomycetia bacterium | reverse complement strand
CCCCGGCTGCTGGGAGCAGCCGGGGTGCTGTTGATCAAGTCTCCACGTGCTGCTTACCGTCCCAAGTTTCTCTCCACAGGCAGCCGGCCCAGGAGAGGCCCACGCCGAAGCCGATCATCATCGTCAGCATGCCGGGCTTCAGCCGGCCCTGGTCGCGCAGCTCCTGAATGACGATCGGAATCGTGGACGACACCGTGTTGCCGCAGCCGTCCAGCACCATCGGCATCCTGCTCTCGTCGATCTTCAGCGTCTCGCGCAGCCGCTCCAGCAGCATCCGCGTCGGCTGATGCATCAGGTAGATGTCGATCTCCCCGGCCGTCGTGCCGGTGCGCTTCAGCACGTCGGCAATCAGGGTCGGCACCGTCTCCAGCGTGAAGAAGATCAGGTCCGGCCCATCCATGTACAGCGAGCTGGGCCAGCGGTGCCGTTTGCGCGGCTTGAGGGCCAGCGCACCTTCCCGCACGCCGTGCTGGGTGACCATCAAGAGGTCGGCCCCCTTGCCGTCGGTGCCGAAGGAGAAGCCCGACAGGCTCGGCCGCTCGACGGCATCCAGCAGCGTGGCCGCGGCGGCGTCGCCGAAGATCGTCCGCAGCGAGCGGTCCTCGCGGTCAATGTACTTCGAGTATGTCTCGCCGGTGATCAGCAGCACGCGCCGGGCGGCGCCGCTGACGATCAACCCCTGGGCCAGCGACAGTCCGTAGGTGTAGCCCGAGCAGCCGAGGTTGAAGTCGAGCGCCCCGATCGACGTCCGCAGCCCCAGGCGGTCTTGCATCATGCAGGCCGAGGTGGGCAGCGGGTAGTCGGGCGTTTGCGTGCAGAAGAGCAGGAAGTCGATCGTCGAGCGGTCGATGTGGTTCGCCGTCATCAGCTTCTCGGCGGCCGCCACGCCCAGGTCCGAGGCGGTTTCATCCTGCCGGGCGATGTACCGCGTGTTGATGCCTGTCTTGCGGTAGATCAGGTCGATGTCCCACTCGGGGAACTCGGCGCGCAGGGTCTCGATGTTCTCCGACCGCTCGGGGAAGTGGACGGCAATGGGACCGATGGCGGCGAAGCTCAAGGCAGCCCTTTCGTCACGGCGCCTCGCGCCAGCGCCCGTGACACGCAAGACTTGCAGCGAACCGATTACCTCGGGCCCGCCGGAAGCAGGTTGGTCGCGGGGTTGCTCCGTGGATCCGCTAGCGTGCTCCCACGCGACGTCGTCGCGACGTTGCCAAGCCGTCGCGCGTAGTTTTGGGGCAGGCTGCACACACTACCAAGCAGGCATGGGGGGGTCAATTGGAGGCAAGCGGAGGGTTGTGTCCCAAGACGGCTATGGGTCGTGCGATCCTTTTCGTGCTCGTAATCGTAATCGTACTCGTGCTCGACGTCGTGCGGGTTGGCTTTCGAGCACGAGCACGAGTACGAGCACGAGGAAGGAGCAGCTCGGCGTCACCCCTCTGCATGCAATGATGGCGACGCCGCATTCAACGACTCGAACGCCGCGGCGATTTCCTCGCGCACCTGGGCATCCGTCTCGCTTGCGAGTCGTTCTTCCAGCGCAGCGGCTGCCTTCGCGTCACGGTATTGCCCCAAGGCCCAGGCGCACGCGCCGCGCACGAGTGGCTCGCTATCGTGAAGGCCCTTGAGCAGCGCCGTTCGCCCCTCCGGCGTCGGCCGGTTCCCCAGCACGATGGCCGCGTTGCGGAGGGTTCCCCGACGCCAGGGCCGCCAGAGCGGCGTGTCGCGAAAACGGCGGCGAAAGGCGTCGTCGTCCAGCTCGAAGAGCGCCGCCAGATCGAGCGGGTTCATGTCCGCGGCCGGTTGGTAGCCGGCTTCATCGGTCGGCCCAGCGCGATGGTTCCAAGGACAAACCTCCTGGCAGATATCGCAGCCGAACACCCAGTCGTCCAGACCGCTGCGCAGCTCCATCGGCACCGGCCCGCGCAGCTCGATCGTCAGGTAGCTGATGCAGCGCCGCGCGTCGAGGACGTACGGCTCGACGAAGGCATTCGTCGGGCAGGCGTCGAGGCACGCCCGGCAGGTGCCGCAGTGGTCGGTCGCGTGCGGCTCGTCGTATTCCAGCTCGGCGTCGGTCAAGAGCGCGGCCAGAAAGAACCAACTCCCCAGCCGCCGGTTGAGCAGCAGCGTGTTCTTGCCGATCCAGCCCAGCCCGGCCAATTGGGCGAACTCGCGCTCCAGTAGCGGTGCCGTATCCACCACGCCCCGAACCTGCGCGCCGGGCAGCAGTTGCCTGAGAAAATCGCACAGCCGGGCCAACCGGTCGTGGATAACGTCGTGATAGTCGATCCCCCAGGCATACCGCGAGACGCGCCCCTCGCCGGGCCGCGACGCTCGAGGCGTGGTCGTGCGATAATTCATCGCCAGCAGCAAGAGACTGCGGGCGCCGGCCAGAACGCCACCGGGATGCGCATACGCCTCGCTGCGCTGCGTCAGGTATCGCATCTCCCCGGCATAGCCCGCCGACAGCCACTCGTGGAACCGCGACAGCCCCGTGGGCGACACCGCCGGACAAGCGCCCGCCAGATCGAAGCCCAGGCGATGGGCTTCGTCCTTGAGTGCGCGAGTGATGTCGGCGACGTTGACCATGTGCGTAATGCGGACACTCTGGTTGACGTAAGGCGGACACTCTTGTCCGCCGTAAGTCGCTCCTGTGAGGCGGACAGGAGTGTCCGCCCTACGAGGAGGTTTGCGTTTGGCCGGCGAACTTTCTAGAACCAGGGATGGCCGGGAATCCAAGATAGCAGCCTGCGGAGTCTCGAACGATGGGATCTTCATTACAGCGACGCGTCGTGAGGCGGACAAGAGTGTCCGCCTTACGCGCACTCAGAGCGTCCGCCTTACGCGCATCCAGAGCATCCGCCCTATGCCTGCTGATTGCGATCGCGTTCCTGGCGTTCTTGCCGGGCGCGACGGCCCAGAAGCCGGAGAAGTCGGTGCTGACCAAGCCGCTGGAAGCTCCGAAAGCGAAGTTCGAGCCGCGGCAGAAGTTCGAGGACGGGCCGCTCGGCGTCGCGGCCTCGGCGGTGGACTTGCCGCCGCCCGGCCCGGAGCTCGATCACGGCTTCGTCGGCCCGCACGGCACGATTCACGTCTGCGGCTGGCAAGGAGAGGCCAGCTTCCTGTGGCCGATCGACGGCAAGACCCCCAGGCTCTACCGCGAGGGCCTGGTCTACACCAACAGCGAGGCCGATGGCCTGGTGTTTCGGCTCACGGGCCGCTACTACCGGGTGTGGTTCAAGCTGGCGACTAAGCCCGACGCCTCGGGCAAATACCCGGTGTGGGTCCGCAACGGCGACCGCGACTGGCTGCTGTATCAAGCGGCGGTGGTCGCGCCGCACGCGCCGTAGCTTGCGAGTGGACTGAAGAGGACGACCGCATCCTAAGGTGCCGTGGCCGAGCGCGACCTGTTTGAGATCCACCTGCTCGACGGTGTGCTCTTGGCCGAAGGCGATTCCTCCTTCTCCTCGAGTTGGAAGGGCGCGTCCGTCTTCGTCGGATTGCCGGGCGGTGCCGGCGGCACTTTCTCGAGGGGCTTGGCCGGCGGCTGCGGCACCACCTCCGGCAGCACTTCCTGCTGGATGATTTGGCCGTTTGGTAAGGACATGCAGGGGGGCGGCACCGGCGCGCCGCCGTTCAGCACGTCGTGCATCGGCAGCGGATTGAATCGGCTGCGCGGGTGTGGCTGCGCCGGCGGCAGGCCGCAATCGCCCGGCAGCGGCGCCGGCGGACAACCGCCGCCCGCCATGCCAGGGCCAGGAGGCGCAGCACCGGCGCCTGGGCCGCCCGTGAGACAGTCGGGGCCGTCCACCTCGTATTTGCCGTCCGGGCCGGTGCGCCACGGGATGCGGTTGAATTCCAGCTTGAGGTCGGCCCCGATGATGAACCCCTTGCGGGTCATGCATCCCGAGGTCGCCAGCAAGCATCCCAGCGCGGTCCAGACCGCGAGCCGGCATCGCCCTGTCATCTGCAAGCCCCCCTGCCGATGGCGATTGGAGCGCGGCAGCGTCGCCACGTCAGCAAGCGAACGCGCCAGCGCCGTTGATATGAAGGTGACTTCAGAGATCGGCAGCCGCGGAGCCGGAGAATAAGGAATAAACCGAACAACCGGCGTCTTCGCCAAGGGTCCCCGGCGTTCTCCAGACGTTGCTGGCGGGCGGCGCTAGCAGGAGTTTTGCCGAGCGTAGCACCCAAACTGCACGTCGATTCCGCGCTCGTCCGATAATCGGTAGGGTCGGCGCCCCACGCCCGTCCGCGGGGATTTCATCACGCAAAGAGACTTCTGCCATGACCGTGCCGTTTGCGATTCGTCGGCTGTCGTGCTGGATGATGATTGTCAGCCTGCTCCCCTTCGCCGCCCGCCAGGCGCGGGCTGATCGCCCGGTCGTGCCCGGCACGGGCGAGCGGGTCGCCAAGGTCGGCGACAACTTCGAGGATGAGAATTGGAAGTTCATCTTCAACGGGCCCAAGAGCAGCGAGGAGCAGGACGGCGAGCTGCGCCTGCCCGACGGCCGCAGCAAGAACGGCCGCTGGTACGAAGGCAATAAGCGGGGCTACCCCGACGTGATCCGCCGCGTGCCCACGCCCGAGGGCGGCCTGCCCGACAGCACCGGCGCGCTGCTGCTGAAGACGCGTCTCAGCGGCGTGCCGGGCGAGATCAGCCACAAGATGCAGCAGGACGACCTGGTCGTGAACGTGCGCTCGCGGCTGGGCGGCTACGTGCCGATGTCGTGGACCCCCAGCATCGTGGTCCGCGTCTACCTGCCGCCTTTTGAGAAGTGGGAGAAGCGCACCGGCATTCACTTCGGCTTCCGCGGCGATTGCGAGGCCTACGTCACCGAGGCCGGCAAGGGATTCTTCGCCCGCGAGGAGACCAAGCTCAAGGAGTACTGGCCGGGCATCTTCCTGAACTTCACCAGCCAGTACGACTCGGAGCAGAAAAAGGACTCGGCGCAGTTCCTGCTCCGCGCCGGCCCGCAGGGCTGGGACTTCCCCGGCCCGGCGATCAAGGAGACCGGCTGGTGGACGCTGGGTCTGTCGTTCACGCCCGACGGCCAGGTGCACTACTACGTCAGCCCGGGCGTCGATGACTTGACCGAGGAAGACTACGTGGCGTCGCAGTTTCCCTATGGGTACAAGTGCGACCGGCTGAACAACTTCTTCTTCAACGTGGCCAACCACGAGGACGGCAAGAACTGGTCCACCGAGTTCATCATCGACGACCCGTCGCTGTACTTCATCCGCAGCGAGCAGGCGGGCAAGGCGACGAAGAAGACGACCGCGTCGAAGGCGAAGCCCAGCAAACGCGACCAGTAGGTCCCGCGAGCCGAGCGGGACCAGGCAGCGGGACCGAGCCGGCGCGTCCGAAGCCGCGTGCCAGAAGCCCGGCTTCTTTCGCGTAGCTGAACTCGCCAGAGTTCAGGTTGCCCGAAGTCTGGCGACTTCGGCTACCAAGCCGAGTGGCACAGCACCAAGTGCCGCCCGGCAGGCGGCACCTACTTCCAGCACAGCCAGGTCCAGTGCCGGTCGGTGGTTTGACGGACCGACGCCGGATTGACGCCCAACGGCTGCACCAGCGCGTGGATTTCGTCCAGGGTCAGTGCGGCCCGTAGCGAGTCGTCGAACATCCGCCGCTGGTGATCGGTCGCCCCGGCGGCGTAGGTGTCCACGAGGTGCCGCACGGTAGCGTCATCCGGCGGCCGCAGCAGGTCGCGGACGAACATCAATCCGCCCGGTGCCAGCACGCGCCAGGCCTCGGCCAGCACCGCCGCCGGCTGCGGGATGTGGTGCACGATGCTGTTGGAAATCACGGCCGCGAACTGGCCGACCGGATAAGGCAGCCGTTTGGCGTCCTCGTTCACCAGCCTGATCCGCTCGGTCAGATGAGCCACCGAGACGTTGGCCCGCGCCACGTCGAGCATGGCCAGCGAGAGGTCGAGCGCCACCACGCGCACATCGGGCACGCGCTCGCACAATTCGATGGGAATGAGCGCCGTGCCGGTGCCCAGGTCGAGCCATTCGGTGTACGGCTCGCGCGT
>JBGQHD010000339.1:0-6040 GCA_041497795.1 Planctomycetia bacterium | reverse complement strand
TGTGGGACGCGGCGGCGTGGAGTGGCGTAGGACGGAGTGGCACTCCGTCCTACGGCGGCTTTAGCAGCGAGCAGGAGCTGGCTGCCGCCCGGAATGCCTGCCGGGCGCTGGCGATGACCAACGAGTTCGCCATCAACGGGCACGAGAACCGCATCTCGTACGTCGTCGGCAACGGGCATCGCTATCAGGTGGTGCCGCGGAAGATCGCGAAGCACGAAATCCGAAGCACGAAATCCGAAGCAAATCCGAAGGATCTAATGACCGAAGGGCGTTCTGGTCCTTCGTGCTTTGAATTTGTTTCGGATTTCGATATTCGGATTTCGAGTTTCGTCGCAGCCGCCCAGGCCGTGCTCGACGACTTCGTGCGCGACAGCGGTTGGCATCGCCGGCAGCAGGAGATCGTGCGGCGGCGCGACCGGGACGGCGAGGCCTTTCTGCGGTTCTTCGTCGATGCCGAAGGCAAGACGCGCGTGCGGTTCGTCGAGCCGTGGCAAGTGACGCAAAGTAGCCATCTCGCTCCGCGAGATGGGTCCGTCTCGCGGAGCGAGACGGCCACTTTCGGCGTTCACACCGACCCCGACGACGCCGAAGCCGTGCTGGGCTATCGGCTGGACGACGGCGAGTACGTGGCGGCTGCCGACATGCAGCATCGCAAGGCGAACGTTGATGCCAACGTGCCGCGCGGCGTACCGCTGTTCTACCCGGTGCGGCAGAACCTGGCGCGAGCCGAAAAGCTGCTGCGGAATATGGCGGCGGTCAGCGACATCCAGACCGCCATCGCCCTGATCCGCAAGCACCGGGCCGGGGGGCGAAGCTCGATCGAGCAGTTGCGCAGCAGCCTGGCCAGCGCCGCCGTAAGCAGCCCGGCTGCTGGGGGCAGCCGGGCTGCTGTGACGTACTTTCAGCCGTTCCAGCCGGGCACGATCCTCGACGTGACCAGCGACGCCGAGTACGACTTCCCCGCCCGTGGGCTGGACGCCAGCCGGTACGTGCAGGTGCTCCAGGCGATCCTGCGGGCCGTGGCAAGCCGGCTGGTGATGCCGGAGTTCATGCTGACCTCCGACGCCAGCAACGCGAACTATTCCAGCACGCTGGTCGCCGAGGGTCCGGCCGTGAAGATGTTCGAGCGGCTCCAGCACGACATGATCGTCGATGACCTGGACGTGATGTGGCGCGTGCTGCGCGGCGCGGTGGCGGCCAGTCGGCTCGACGCCGAAGTTCTGGAGTTGATCGACATCCAGGTCGAGCCGCCGAAGGTCGCCGTCCGCGACCGCCTGCAAGAAGCCCAGGTGGACGAAATCCTCGTCCGCAACGGCGCGATGAGCGTGGACCGGATGGCGCTACGACACGGGCTGGACCCGGAGGTGGAGCGCGGGCTGCGGAACCACGATCACTCGTAGACGAGTTGACAGGGTTCAGGGTTCAGGATCTGACTCGTGGCCCTGTCCCCCGTTTCACTACCTCCTGAACCCCGAACCCTGAACCCTAAGTCCTTTGGTGCGGCTCGGCTCGCGGCACCTACCCCCGCGCCAGCTTCGTCCGCTTGACCATCGTGAGCTGGTTGCCCGCGGCGTTGTAGAGCACTTCGTCCATGAAGGTGCGGATCAGCAGCACGCCGCGGCCGCTGGCTTTTTCGAGGTTGTCGGGGTTGGTGGGGTCGGGCAGCTTGCTGGTGTCGAAGCCGGGGCCTTCGTCGCGGACCACGAACGTCGCCTGATAGCCGGACAGCTTGACGTGCATGTGGATCTGCCGCTCGCAATAGGGCGACTCTTGCAGCCGCCGCTCGACGAGCGCCCGGTAGGCGTCGTCGTCCTCGCCCCGCAACTCGGAGCCGACCTCCAGGTTGCCGTGGTACAGGGCGTTGACGAGCGCTTCCTCCAGGGCCACGCCGGTC
Organism: Planctomycetia bacterium; assembly: GCA_041497795.1. Classification (GTDB taxonomy): domain Bacteria; phylum Planctomycetota; class Planctomycetia; order Pirellulales; family S012-138; genus JBGQHD01. The sequence continues at coordinate 4,146 of JBGQHD010000339.1, read as the reverse complement.
CGCAGCAGCTCCATCTCGTCGAACAGGCCCATGTGCGACAGCGTTTCTTGCAAGTAGCCCAAGAGGGCCCGCACCAGCTTGGGGTCGCACTCCAGCTCGTAGCGCGATTCGCTCTCGGTCATGCAGCCCATCAGGCGCTGGCGGTTGTGCTGCTCGATGACCGACGCCAACAGCCGCTGGACGGTGGAGACCAGGTAGCGGTCGAGCAGCCGCTTGGGGACGTAGCTGGCGGCGCCTTGCTGCAGGGCCTTGGTGGCGATCTCCTCGCTGCCTTGGCTGGTCATGAGGATGACCGGCAGGCCGCGGTACTTGGAGCGGATGTTGTCGACCAGCTCCAGGCCGTCCATCTCCGGCATCATCAGGTCGGTGACGACGAGGTCGGGGCGCGAGCGCTCGATGCGCTCCAGCGCCTCGCGGCCGTTGACGGCGAACTCGACGTTCAGGTCTTCGTCGGTCATGAGCAGACCGCCGACCAGCCGTCGATCCGACGCCAAGTCATCCACGACAAGAATGGTGGGCATGGACGAATGAAACCTCGACGCGCACTACCCCGACGTGACCGCACCGCAGAAATGCCGATTACGCCATCATACCCCAGGGGAACGGCGAGCTACAGAGGGATGACAGGGTGGACAAGGTGAGGAGGTGACAAGGTGACAGCACCCCGGCTGCTTGGAGCAGCCGGGGTGCTATTGAGCGAGACGTGTCGCCCCCTCACCCTGGCATCCCCAAGTACTCCCGCAGCGCCGCCAGCAGCCGCTCGAACTCTTGCTCGGCCTCGCGCAACACTTCCGCCGCGCCGCTGAGGTCGCCGTCTCTTCCCATTGTTTCCAGTTGGTAGGCCAAGTCAAAGGCGCGGGTGGCGCCGAAGCTGCGGATCGAGCCCTTGATGGCATGGGCCGCGTGGCACACGGCGGCGGCGTCCTGCCTGCCGATAGCGTCACGCAGCTCGGTCAGCAAGCGAGGGTATTCCTCCACGCAGGCCTCGATGACCAGCCGCAACAGGCGCTCGTCCCCCCCCACGGTCTTACGGGCGGCGGCCCAGTCCACGGCCTCGGAGCAGAGCGGCTCGGTAACCCAGCAGCCCGGCTGCTCCGAGCAGCCGGGCTGCTCGATAAGCTGGGCGCCCAGCAGCACCGCGTGGATCGCCGCCAGCAGGTCTTTCGAGCGGATCGGCTTGGAGAGATAGCCGTCCATGCCGGCCGCCAGGCAGCGCTCGCGGTCCCCCTTCATCGCGCGGGCGGTCATGGCGACGATCGGGATGTGCCCGCCGACGAGCTGCTCGCGCTGACGGATTTGCGCGGTGGCTTCCAGCCCGTCCATCTCGGGCATCTGCACGTCCATCAGCACCAGGTCGAAGCGCTCGTCCCGCAGCGCCGCTTGTTCGAGCGCGGTGAGTGCCGCGACGCCGTTATTGGCCACGACGACCGTGTGCCCTTGGCGTTCGAGCAAGCCGACCGCCAGCCGCTGGTTGACCAGCGTGTCTTCCGCCAGCAGGATGCGGAGCGGACGGACGGTGGCGTCTTCCGGGTCGCCCGCCAGCTCGTCCTCGATCCGCGGCGGATCGACGATCACCACCAGCGTGTCGAACAGCTCCGACTGCTTGACCGGCTTCATCACGTAGGCGGCGACGCCGAGCTGCTCGCAACGGGCGATGTCGCCGGCTCGGCTGCCGCTGCTGAGCAGCATGACGATCGCCGGCGGCGTGTCGCCGAGTTGCCGCAACCGCTCGACCAGTTCGAAGCCGTCGATCCGCGGCATGTTGGCGTCGGTGACCACCACCGGGAACGGCCGGCCGGCGGCCTGGGCACGCTTGGCCGTCTCGATGGCTTCGAGCGCGTCGGCGACGGCGGTGGGGCGCATGTCCCAGCTTGCCAGCATCTCTTCCAGAATGTCGCGGCTGGTCGCGTTGTCATCGACGACCAGCACCGGCAAGCCGATGATCGAAGTCTGCGGCGGCGGCTTGGTTTTGGCGCGGCCGCCCGGCGGCAGTGCGAAGCGGACGGTGAAGTGGAAGGCGCTGCCTTCTCCCTCGTGGCTCTCGACCCAGATTTGCCCGTTCATCCGCTCGACCAGTTTAGCCGAGATCGCCAGCCCCAGCCCTGTGCCGCCAAAGCGCCGCGCCGTGCCGACGCCCCCTTGCTCGAAGGCGTCGAATATTGCGCCGAGCTTCTCCTGGGGGATGCCCAAGCCGGTATCTTTGACGGTGAAGCGGAGCGTGGCTTCACCCTCAGCCTGCGACTGGCAGCTTACGTCGATCACGACCTCGCCGTGCTCGGTGAACTTCACCGCGTTGCCGACCAGGTTCACGACGATCTGCCGCAGTCGCACGGGGTCGCCGATCACCAGGCTCGGCACGCCCGGCGCCACGTGGCAAGCCAGCTCCAGCCCTTTGCTGTGGGCGCGGAAGGCGAGCGACCGCACGGCGTCGCCGAGCCGCTCGCGGAGGTCGAACTCCATCCGATCGAGGTCGAGCTTGCCGGCTTCGATCTTCGACAGGTCGAGCAAGTCGTTGAGCAGCGCCAGCAGCGACTCGCCCGACTCCAGCAGCAGGTTCAGGTATTCGCGCTGTTCGGACGTCAGGTCGGTGGAGAGCAGCAGGTCCGCGATGCCGATGATGCCGTTCATTGGCGTGCGGATTTCGTGGCTCATGTGCGCCAGGAACTGGCTCTTGGCGGCGTTGGACGCTTCGGCCGCCCGGCGGGCGTGCTCCTGGGCTTCTTCCGCCAGCTTGCGGTCTGTGATGTCGCGGACAAAGATTGCGAACGCCGGGTTGCCGTCCAGCGGAATCGGCTGGATCACCATTTCGGCCAAAAACGTCTGCCCGTCGCGGCGCAAGAGCGGGATTTCCACGCGGCGGCTGATCAGCGAGCCGGCGTCGCCGGAGGCCATGAAGCGGCCGATGTTCTCGCGGAACCGCTCGCGCTGCGGCTCGGGCACGATCACGTCGGCCACGTCGCGGCCGGCGACTTCGTGACGCTGGTAGCCGAAGGTCTTTTCGGCCGCGCGGTTGAACTCGACGACGCGGTCTTCGCCGTCAGTGAAGATGATGCAGTCCATCGCGGTCTCGAAGATCGACCGCTTCCGCAACTCGCTCTCGCGCAGTTGGATTTCCGCCACCTTGCGGTCGGTCACGTCCCAGAAGATGCCCTGGATGCCGATGACGTCGCCCTCGGCGTCGTGCACAGGCGTCTTCATCACTTGCACGTAGAGCTTGCCGCCGTCGGCTTTCCGGTGCTCCTCGATGTCCTCGAACACCCGCTCGCTGTCGAGCACCGCCAGGTCGTTCAAGCGGTACTTCTCGGCCAGCTCGGGCGGGTAGAAGTCGAAGTCGGTCTTGCCGAGGATTTCGTCCTCGCGGCGGTTCATCAGCGTGCAGAACGAAGGACTGCAATAGGTGAACCGCCCCAGCAGGTCCTTGCGAAAGACGTGCACCGGCAGGTTTTCGACCAGCGAGTCGAACTGCGCCTCGCACTCCGCCAATGCCTGCTGGGCCTGAATCCGCAGCGCGGCCTCTTCCGAGAGCAGGTCGCTGGCCGCCTGCGCGGCCGCGCCCGGCTTGGGGACCGGTTCGGCCTCTTCCCGCGCGATCCGCCGCTCGTGCAGCAAGCGAACGACCAGCAGCTCGAGCAGCCCTTGTCGCAGGCCCAGGCTGGCGGCCGCCCAAATCGTCATGATCCCGAAGACGCCATTCGCCAGCGACGCGAAGAGATCGGGCTTGGTCGTCACGTTCACGGCAATATTGACGCCTGCCAGCAGCGTGCACCCCAGCCCGACGAAGAAGGGGAACTCGCGCCGCGGCGCCTGGTACGAGGCCAGCACGACGCCCACGTAGAGCACGCCGCCGGCCACGGTTTCCGGCAGCAGCAGGTTCGCGGCGAACACGCCCAGCCCCAGCAGCGTGACGATCAACGTCGGCGTGTTGCGCGATGCCATGAAGGTTGCCTGACCGAGTCGAACGACTCCGCGATCGCCAGGGAGCTAGAACGTGCGAACGCTGGCCCTGGCGCGACGACAGCCTCCTGATCCTCGAGGAAGGCCCCCCAGCGGACAACCTTCAGGTTATCGTGCCACCGTCTGGGGGGCAACGGAACATCAGGAGGTCACAGGGCGCCGCGGTCCGTCAGGCGACGGGCCAGACGGGCG
>JBGQHD010000338.1:0-6051 GCA_041497795.1 Planctomycetia bacterium | reverse complement strand
CGCGCGTTGGGGCCATGGGAGCTGCGGGTCGCCTGTTGGCGCTCCACCGGCGCTGGCGACGCGCGTGGGCGGGACCAGAGCGACACCATTGAGTTGCCGTCCGCGCGCAAAAAAAGCCCTGTTCCAGAAGAACAGGGCGACGACTGAACCCCAAAACCTCTTGAAGCTGGCAAAAGCAGGTTCCGCCGTCAGGCAACCTCGGTCCTGCAAACGAGGCCATTTAGGGAACCGTGACCGAAACCGAGCCAATGCCGCCCGTGAAGCCTGCAATGCTTCCGCTGAAGCCGCCGACCGAAAGGTTGAAGCTGACTGCGGCGCTGTGAGTACGGAACAAACTCAAAGTTCCACTCGCCGCCGAGGACAGGCTGTCGCTGACGCTGCTGGCGTCGCTCCTAACGTCGACGGTCGAACCGTCCGACAACTGGCCGAAAATGACGCTCGATCCACGAACGGAAACGAAAGCCAGCTTGCCACGGACTTGCATGCCTTGGGCGTCGGGGACGACTTGCATGCCACCCAAGCCCAGGGCCCGCAGCGTCGAGGGAGGAACCTGCCCATCGCCCGCAACAGCCGCTGACGTGACCAGCGCGACCAGCGCGGCGACCAACATCCTGAGAGCCTTCATCACGGAGCTCCTTCAAAAGGGGAACCAAGGGGAAGCAACAACTTACTGCGCCCTGTACCTGCTGCTGCCTAGACTCGTTCCGAATGGTGCTTATGCGCATGCCCGGCTACTGGCCCTAGGCCGGTCACGGAGGCGGCGGATGACAAGCACTTGCTCTCACAAGCTGCGGAGTCCGAGTCGTCGCGACAGATCTCGAACAATGCAAGCAAATGGAAGAACTTGAGTAGTGATAGCGAAGGAAAATGTTTGTTCAAGGGGGCTGGGTCCTAAGAAACACAATAGTAAAATTAGTGAGTTTGAGTAGTTTAAGTGCTATGACATTGACCACGAATCTTAGAGGTTCTGCGATGTACGATCTCGGACGCCAGCCGGAAGCGGCCAAACACGCGCTCCGCCGTTCCGCGCAAGAAGTGGGGGCGCTGCTGCTGACGCTGGTGCCCACACGCGGCTCGACTGGGCTGACCAGCGCATCGACTGGTGCTGGAGCGATTGGCGTGAGGGCGCACCCACGCGCAAAAAGAAAGGCCCCCTGTTCGGTAGAACAGGGGGCCAAAGTGAGCTGTTTTGCCAGCTCGAAGAGGTTGTCAACCTAAGAGGCAGTTTCGACCTTAGGGAAGACTGACCTGAACCGAGCCCGATCCGGCCGCAAACGCCGGCTGGGCAAAGCTGCCAATATTACCGCTGTAGGTGCTGCCATCGGGGAATGTAACCGCAAGGTTCAGATAGAGCACGACTTGGTGATCCTTAGCCGCAGTCAGGATTCCAATGTTGGTCGTCTCACCGACGGCGTCAACCTCGTTGACGGAGCTGCCGACGACGAAATTCTTGGTGTCGGCCGTCAGCAACTGGCCAAAAATCAGGCTCGTGCCGCGAACCGCGACGAAGCCCGACGACATGCCACGAACCGCCATGCCTTCAGCATCCGAAACAACCTTCATCTGGCCCAAGCCCAAAGCCTTGAGCGCGGTGGCGGGAACCTGGCCGTCATCGGCCATCGCGGGCGCCGCGACCAGACCGGCCAACACCGCCACAATCAGAACAGCACTCTTCATCAAAAAGCTCCTGACACAAAGGTGGTAGAGAAAAACAAAAAGCTCTGCAGAGCCTACAACGCACACAGAACGGACGACTTGAGAAATCTGTGCAGAACGCACGAGTCACTTTTCGAGCCTAATTGGCGAATCATCCATGTCAACGAAAATTGTGCAAACTACCCAATCGTTTTAATTCACTTCGCTGATTCCTTCGCGCATCGCACGACTCGTCTCCGATGCTGGCGATCAGTAAGGGAGCCGCCATTGCACGTCATTTTGCGAATCTCTTTTTGCTGAAAGGACTTAGATGACATGCCCGCCGCACGAGACGGACGGTTAGGGACGCTATTGAGCTGCCCGACGGCCTTTCGGGGCTCCAACCACTGACCCGTTCGGATCAAGCGGGGATCGTCGTCGGAACGCGGATAGGGAGCGACGATCCGCGTACGGCTGCCATGGAGAAAGCCGTTGAGAAACTCGTGGCGCGCGAGGAAACGAGAAGGTGGGGTCGCACGGAGTGCCACGTCACGAAGCCGCTCGAAGGCAGCAGAAATGGGCGGCATTCCCGAGGCAACCGCGAAGTCTCTTCAGTTATCGCAGTTATTCTGAACTGCGCATCTTGACAGGCTACTGCCCCCAATTAGCCTGTACTTTACCCCCCTGGCTGAGCCAACCGTTTGTTTCCTTTCGGCTGAGGCTCTTTCGCACCTCCAACTGGGAGAAGATGTTATGAAGTTCGCGTGGTCTGTGGTCGCCATCCTCGGGTTCGTGTTAAGTGCTGACGCTTTCGGGGACGACGGCCATGTTCCCCAATCGGTGTTGGCCAAGGTCGGTTTGGCCCGCATGGAAACGGTCTCCGACGAAGTCGGCCTGCAGGTTCGCGGCCGCAGCGGCAACGTCTTTACGAGTGGCCGGAGCCTGGTCAGCGGAGTGCTGATCACGCCAGACACGAAGAACTTCGTGTTCGGCTCGGACGCCAACCTGGCCATCGCTACTGGGGAACTGGCGGGCGTGGTGGATCCCACCGCCTCCCACCAGACGCTATCGTTGGTGGGTTTGCAGCTCGGCGTCGCCACGAACAGTTTCGTGTTTAACGGCTTCCTGGTCGGAGGCGCGGGTGGCTTCGGCTTCGCCAGCTCGCACTAAGTCCGCCGAGAGAGCCGCGCCGATCGGCTCGCCACGGACAAACGATCAAGACCTCCTGGTTCTGCCGAACAGGAGGTCTTTTTATTGCGCGCTGAGGAAGTCCCCATCTTGTCCTGCGAGACCTGTCCCTTTGCCTTTCCCGCCGGGGGCTGAGCCGCTAATGCTCGGCCTGCGGGTGGTTCTCAGCGTCCGTCGGGCAACGCGATTCCGCGAAACTACGATTCTAGTGCCCCTAGGGGACGATCCGATAAGGACCAATGGCTACATCGAAGCGGACGGTAGTGGCAGTGCCGCTTGCGATGTTGCGACTTGGATAACTCAAGTCGGGCCCTGGCTAGCTGCTGGTGGCAGCACGCCCGGGATGACCTGGAACGGAAAACCGGCAAACGAGGCAACCCACCCGCTGAGCGTCGCCAAGGGGAAGACCCTATTCCTTTGGACGGCGCAACCTGGGCCGTAGCGTGCCGGTTCGGACACTTTAGTCCTGCATTCCTGGGGGAGAATACGATGCGTTGGGTAAGGCTTTCCGCCGCGGCAAGTGGTCTCTTGATCGCGAGCCTGTTTGCGGGCGCGGCTCCCGCTCAGGATCGGTCGGCTCAACCGAGCCCGACGCTCCTCGAGGCAAACTCGGGGCCGACGATCTACCCCGTCAAGTCCGTTTTGACCTCGGCAACTGCCCCCCCCCAGGAACCCCAGCCGGTGCCGGAGACCGTGGTCAAGGGCGATCCCGTCATGGAGTATCCGCAGGGTGAATTTCGCCATACGGGCAACTTCGGCGACGACGTGTGGGACTGCTGCTGCTGTTGCTGCGAATCGGGCCTGTTCGGGGGCGTGGAAGCGACGTTTCTCGCGCCGCTGAACGAGCCGACGCAGACGGTCGTGCTCCAGGACCAGGTGACGAACGAGAGCCACGTGTGCGAGTCGGACGCCGGCCTCGGCTTAGGCGTGCGGACCTGGCTCGGACTGCAACGCTGCGGCTGGGGCTTCCGCGGCACGTTTTGGCACTTCGAGGGCGATCATACCGAAGTCGAGCCCTCGGTGCCGGTCAAGACCCCGACGTGCGTGTCGGCGTTTAACTTGGACCTCGACGTCCTGGACATCGAGGTGACACAAAAGATGTGCTTCCATTGCTGGCAGGTGTACACCTCCTTCGGCGGCCGCTACGCCCACCTGGAGCGCAGCTCCACGGTCGTCGGATTCGGCACGCTGGGCAACAACGTCGATCTGGTTGGCTTGGCCATCGGCGCCAACGAGCTCGAGGGCTGCGGTTTCACGTTCGCGATCGGCGCCGAGAAGCCCCTGGGTTGTTGCTTCTGCGGCTGGAACCTCTTCTGGAACTTCCGCGGATCGTGCTTGCGGGCCGATACAAAAGCCTACGCGTTGACGGACGCGAACGCCGTGACCATTCAACCCATCGGGCAGGCCTCTGCCCACTCCCGCGACGAGGCCTTTGCCGGCAAGGAGGCTCAGGACGTGTTCATCGCGGAGTTCCAAGCGGGCCTGCAGTACGAGCGGTGCCTGTGCTGCGTGCCCGCGACGCTGTTTTTCCGCGCGGTCCTTGAGTATCAGCACTGGCAGACGGGCGATGTGACTGCCCAAACCGGCTCGTTCGCCTTCTTGGCCGGCGGTCCTCCGGCGTTCGGAGGCCGAGTGGACGCCTCGGCCAACGGCCATGACGGCGACCTGACCCTGTTCGGTGTGTCGGTCAGCGCAGGATTGTCTTACTAGACGAGATCTGAAGACCGTTTACGCAACCTAAACGGGTATTGGGCCAAGCAAGCAGCCTCACGCCCCGAGCCGGGCGGCCCTGCATCCGGAAACCTTCGATCTGCGTTCGACGACCTTCCAGAGTGCCGGACCAGGGTACGACTGTAGGAGCAATGAGATGGGCGGCGCACCGAAAACAACTCGCCGAAGCGGTGTAACGGCCTGGCTGCAGCTCGCAGCCTTGCCGGCCCTGCTGGCGGTGGCCGTCAGCCTGGCGGCGGCGATGGTGGTGGCGGGAACTCCCAGCTCATTGCCTCAGCGGCCTGCACGGCCCGCAGTGGCACAGGCCGGGGTCGAGTGTACCTGCCACATTGATCCGAATAATTGCCCGGCCCACGGCCACCATGCCCAGAAAGCCGAGCACGACCGTGCGGCAGATCAGTCCGACCGAGCCAATTCTGAGCCGCCGCGAACGGGCACAGGCCGGGCAAAGGGTGGCCTGGCGGCAGCCAGCGTGAATTGTACCTGCCACATCGACCCGGCGACTTGCCCTTGCCACGGCGACGGCCGCGGGGTCGCCGTGCGTTCCCTCCGTTTCAGCGTCAATTCCCCAGCCCCAGCCCCAGTGTCTCCGCAACCGGCTGAGGCCCCGAGCCAGGGCCCAGCGGCGGCGACCGGCGTGCTTCATGGTCCTTCGCCCGTTCCCAGCGACGCCGCGCCGCAGCCCGCGAGCACGAGTCTTCCGCAGGCCAGTCCCGTACTGGCTGGCGGTGGTACCAAACCTTGGGTCCGGGTGCCGGCATCGCCCAGCACGATGCCAGCCAACGTGACGCCAGCCAATGTGATGCCTGACAACGTGATGCCGCCATCGTCACGGGCGCGACCGATACCGGCACCCCAGGCCAACGACAGCGTAGCCAAATCTCCCGGCGCCAAGCCCCAGCGCTTGCCCCCCTTGCCTGCCGGTGGACAAGGCGCGCGATCGCCGGCTCCGGTGGCGGCCAGAACGGGCCCGCGAGTCCCGGAGAAGCCGTTGCGGTCAGACGCTTCGACCCAGGTCCGAGTGGCGGCGAGTATGCCTCGTCCTGCGCCTGCGCCCCACCGCAACGACGAGGTGCTCAAGCCCGCGAGCACGAGTCCACAACCGGCAAGCCCCGTACTGGCTGACGCGACCGCGGGATTGCCGGCCGGAGTGGTGGCCAAGGCTGGGCCGCAAACTTGCCCGCCGCCAGGAGCGCGGGCCCCGGTCCAGGCCCAAGTGGCGGTCGTCGGCGTGCCAGCTCCGCACGGCAGCGACGGCGCGCCCAAGCCCCCGACCACGACTCTCCAGCCGGCAAGCCCCGTACTGCCTGACGCGGCCGCGGCGCCGTCGGCCGGGGTGGTGGCCAAGGCTGAGCCGCAAACTCTTCCGACGCCAGGGGCGCAGGCCGTTTCCCAGGCCCAAGTGGCGGTCGTCAGTGCGCCGGCTCCGCCCGGCAACAACGGCGCGCCCCAGATCCCCAGCGCGACTACCCAAAGCCTGACCCCGGCGTCTGGCGG
>JBGQHD010000337.1:0-6052 GCA_041497795.1 Planctomycetia bacterium | reverse complement strand
GAGCCTTCCGAGTCGCGCCGGTCGCCGTCGTCGCGCGCCGCAGGCGAGGGTGAAGAGGCGTACCCGACCGGCGAGACCGTGGCGGCCGAGGAGCCGCTGCCCGCTGCCCGCCACCCGCTGGTGGTTTCGCGAGATTCCGACTGCGCCGCGGAAGTGTCAGCCAAGGCCACGAACGAGACGACGCCCCAGAGAGCGAACAGCGCGCGCATACTCACCTCCATGCCGCCGGCTCCGGCGCGCGGCGCGGCCATCCACCGAGCGCATGCTCGGTCGGCGCGCAGTCACGCTAGCCCTGCAAAAGGCAGCCAGCAGACGATTGAGCGATTGGGAAAGGCAGTAGCAAGCAGAATCCCCGCCTCGCGCCACGGCGCGAGCGGGGGAAACTAACGACGGCGCCGGGCCATGACAAGGGCAGTTTGGCCGTGGCGGGTGGTGGACGCACGGCATCGTTTCCTTACGGACCCCTGCCGCCTTCTGAGCCTCGGGGAAGACCGCCGTCATCGTCCTTGACACGCGAAACACATTCGTACCAGGCGAGATACACGGAATCCCCAAGCCGCTCGCTGCCCTGCAGCGTGCACTGATTCGTGGCATGCTCGAAAGCCTGCCTGAAATCCGCGGGCTCGGATTGCGTCGGGTGAAGTTCTATCACGCAATAGCCTGTCCAAGTCCCGTTCCGGATATTCGAGACTATGGTCCTCAAGTCGATTTCGATGACGCCGGAAGATCGCCGCTGCATGAAAGGTCCGAGTGGCTCTGCTATCGGGAACGGAGGGCGGGTGTCTGTCAGCAGAAGAGCGTCCGGCTCGTTGGGGAGCTTCGATATCAGCCGATAACTCCCAACCGCCGGCAAGGCTCCATCCGCCCTAGGCCATTGATCGCGCAATTGCTCGAACAAGACCTTCAGTTCGGGAACTCGTCGCGCGAGCCGAAACGTGAATCCGCGCCATTCCAGCTCGCCATACCGCAGGAAGAAACTCAGCCAAACGCCCACCAGCACCGTGGCAGCCAAGTAGGCCAAGATGCTTCGACCGCCCGCGCGGCCGATCAACAGGCGAAAAGCGACCACGGCATTGGCCGCGACTCCAAGGACGACTATCACAACCAGCAGAGTGATCCGTCCGCCAAGCTGATCCCAGGCCACGCGAGATTTCAGGTCATAGTCCGGGTTCGGCCTGACTCTCATGACCACGAGAGAAGTGTCGATCGCATGCCGAAGCGATGCATCAACGAACATCCAAGCGATTAGGGCCAGCAATACCGCGACACTCAGCATCCATGCGACCGTGAATGATGGCACCCGAAGCCAGCGTGGCCGCCCCGGCCAAATGGCCTTTTCGTTTTCGCTGACGGCTTTCCCCATGCGGGTCATCCCGGCTAGCTACGCCACCTGCGGCGCGGGAACGGAGAGCGCACTCGCCAAGTCGAGACACTGCCGCGTCGGTCCGGAGGTGATGAGGATGTGCACGGGGAAATGCCGAATGTCGAAGCACAGATGACGAACGGACGACTCATGGAATAACCATTGGAAATGAGAGCGTCACGCGCAGCGAGTTATTGCTCGTCGGCCTCCAGCGTGAAGTGGTACCATGTCAGATATAGACACTCGTCCACTCGCTCACTCCCCTGCAATCGGTGATGGCATCTGTATCCATGTTGCACGTAGCTGAAATCGGTTGGTCGCAAGCCAACGGGAATGTACTCCAAGTTGCAACGGATATTCTTCCGGCGCGACCACAATTTGATCTGGACCATACCAGACGGCTGCCGGTGGATAATTGGACCGAATCGTTCGCACAAGGACAGAGAAAAGGAAGGGCGTGAACTCTCCAAGTCGAGAAGGTTCGGATTGTCTGCTGCGACGGAAAAGGCGCCCACGACCGGCAGGACCCCATTCTTGCTTGGCCAGTCATTGCGCAGTCGCTCGAAGAGTGACTGGACTTCGGGCATCTGTCGGGTCAGGCGGAACTTGAACCCGTTCCATTTCAAATCATCGAATCCGATGAAGAGGCACAACCACGCACCAGCAAGCGCGGTCGCTCCCAAATAGGAAGAGATGCTTCGGCCCCCAGCGCGGCCAGCGACAAGGCGCGATGCCACAACGACGTTGGCGGCCGCTCCCACAACTGCCAGAAAGCCTAGTAGCGTGATTCGTCCGCCAATAAAGCTCCATGCGCGCTGCGGCGTCCAAAAGCCTGGAACAAATTCGGGCAGAACGCCTAGGGTCATGAGCACAATATCGATCGTCTCGTTGAACCACACGTCAACGAAGGCCCAGACGATGATCGTCAGCAATACGGCGACACTCAGCAGCCACGCGGCTTTGAACGACGGAATGCAAAACCAACGTCGCCGCCGCGGCCGAACGAATGTGTCGTTATCGCTCACGGCCTTGGTCATGGAAGGTGACTCAGTCTGACTATGCGACTTGCGGAGAGGGAACAGAGAGAGTATCCCCCAAGTCTACCAGCGCCCGCCAGTTGCCGTCATCCAGCGGAATGCCTTGCACCGTGCGCTGTTGGCACGTCCGGCGTTCCGGATCGCCGGGTAGGAGGATTTCGCTCACGCCGTCGATGCGGGGGCAGCCGCGGACGAATTCGACGAGGCCGGCGACCTCGCCGTCGAAATGGTCGCTGCCTTGGCCGAGCTGGGCCGTGTCGAAGACTTGCATGAAGACGCAGTTGCCGTTCTGGTTGATCGGCTTCTCGCGGATGCAGACGCCGCCGGAGAGGGCGCCGGAGAAGATCTCGACCATCAGGCCCAGGCCGAAGCCCTTGTAGGCCTGGTCGCCGCCCATGGGGCGAATGGTGCCGGGCGGGCTGCCGTAGAGCGTGGCCGGGTCGTTCGTCGGCCGGCCTTCGCTGTCGAGCAACCAGCCATCCGGGCACTGCTGGCCGGCGATCTTCTTGACGCGGACCTTGCCCTCGGCGGTGGCGCTGGTGCCGAAGTCCAAGAGCAGCGTGCCATCCGCGTGCGGCACGCCGATGGCCAGGGGGTTGGTGCCCAGCCGGGGCGCCTTGCCGCCGGGCGGGGCCACGCGCCGCGAGTTGCCGTGCGTGTTGACCATCACCATCGACACCATGCCGGCCTCGGCCGCTTGCTCGCAGTATTCGCCCAGCCGGCCGATGTGGCTGCACCGCACCAGCGTGCCGACGCACACGCCGGCGCCGCGGGCCTTGGCGACGATCCGCTCCATCAGCCGCCGGGCCTGCACCTGGCCGAAGCCCCAGTGCCCGTCGGCGGCCAAGAGGGCCGGCGTCTCCCGCAGCACGGTGAACTCGGCGTTCGACGTGACCTCGCCCTTCTTCAGACCGTCGAGATAAAACGGAATCCGCATCACGCCGTGCGAGTCGTGCCCGCGCAGGTTGGCGCCGACCAGGCTAATGCCGACCACTTGAGCTTCGTCCGGCGGCAACCCGCCGGCGCGAAGCAGGGCCACGGCGAAATCGGTCAAAGCACGCGGAGCAACCGTAGGCATGAACGACTCCAGAGGTTGTCAGCACCCCGGCTGCTCCAAGCAGCCGGGGTGCTTGTCTATGAATCGGGCACGTTGGAAACGTGCCCCACGTTGCCCCGCGCACTCAACCAGAGCACGATCGCGCCCAGCCCGGCGCAGCAGACGCCATCGCCGAGAATCCAAAACCACGGCATGCCCGCCACGCTGTCGATGGCCACGAAGATCGGCGAGACGAGCAGGAACGACCAGCCGGTGAAGCGAATCAGCGGCCGATAGCGCTCGACGTCGCTGGCCAGCAGCCACAGGGCGATCCCTTGCAGGCCATAGACCGTCGAGGCCTGGCGGATCATGTAATCGACCACTGCGCCGCGCGGCATGCTGCCCATGCCGAGCCATTCGTGCGAGGCCTCCATCCAGGCGCGCGGCATGACCACCGAGGCAAAGGCCAGGGCCGTGACGCTGCCGGCGGCGCGGAGGAAGAGGGCCAAGAGACGATCGCGGTTCATCATCGATGGGGTGGGGCGGAAGGTGCACCTCTGGGGAATCTTTATAGCGGGAAAGGCGGCCGCGGCAACCGAGGGGATCGAACGTCCAACATCGAACGTCCAACGTCCAACGTCGAACGACGGCTTTGGCGCCGGGCGTTCAGCGTTCGACGTTCGGCGAGGGTCGGGTATGATAGGCGGGTATCATCCCTCGACCGTAAGCCACCGCGCTGGGCGATTCAAGTCATGCGTGCCCTGGGGCGATTTTTGCAATTCGTCGGCTTGATCGTGCTGCCGCTGGCGCTGGTCCTCAGCATGCTGCCCAGCCGCCGCGGCGACGAGAAGCTGCTGTCCACGGGCCAAGAGCTGATGGCGTTGGTCTTGGGGGCGGCCGTGTTTTGGATCGGGCGCCTGCTGGAAGGGTACGCCAAGCGGTAGGTATACTGGGCGCACGCTTAACTCGTGCTCGTACTCGTGCTCGAATCCGTGTGACGGCGACGAGCGAGCACGAGTACGAGTACGAGCACGAGCAGACAACGAACGAACGTCCAACGTCCAACGTCCAACATCCAACATCGAACCTGAGGAGCCATCGCACCATGAGACTTGCCGCCTTCGTTACCGCCTTCGCTGTTTGCTGCTGTGCTTCGCTGCGCGCTGAGGACAAGAAGTCCGATGCCAAGGATGCCGACGGCTGGATTTCGATCTTCGACGGCAAGACCCTCAAGGGCTGGAAGGCCTCGGAGAAGCCGGACCACTGGACCGTCGAGGACGGCTGCATCGTCGGCCAGCACGACCGCAGCCACCTGTTCTACATGGACAAGGAATTCACCGACTTGGAGTTCAAGGCCGAGGTGAAAATCAACAAGGGGGGCAACTCCGGCATGTACTTCCGCACGGCGCTGGGCCCCGCCTGGCCCAAGGGCTACGAGGCCCAGGTCAACAGCTCGCACAGCGACCCGGTGCGTTCCGGCAGCCTGTACTCCTTCGTCAAGATCGGCGACAAGCTCACCAACGACGACGAGTGGTTCACCCAGCACATCACCGCCAAGGGCAACCACATCACGATCCGCATCAACGACAAGGTGACGGTCGATTACGTCGATAAGAAAGAGACCTACAAGAAGGGCCACATCGCCCTGCAGCAGCACAACGAAGGCAGCGTGGTCAAGTACCGCAAGCTGATGGTCAAGCCGCTGGATAAGTAGCCACCGCCTGGAAAGCGGGCGATGGCATCGCCGGAATGTCAGCCGGACCAATCGTAGCGACACGCCGTGTCGCAGCTCGAGGAAGCGACCTCGGGGCTGTGGAGAAATCGCTTTCGCTATCGACGGACATAGATTCCGTACCATGCATGAAGGAGATCTTACCGTACGGCGAGCTTTGGCTCCTGGAACGCGGCGTTGAGTGCGACGGTGATTGGGTGCCGTTGCTGCTACTCCCGCACACCCAGCGCGAACGCGAGCAGGGATTCTCCGAGCTTTTCAACTGCGATCTCCATGGTCTTTCGACCTCGGATCTGGCTGACATGCTTTGGAAGTTGTTCGCTGGAAACGAGATCGAGTTCAACTACCATGCAATTGAGTTCAATTGCCGCGCAGAAGATCAGCAGCACGTCGTTAGCCCAACGGAAGCATCGGACGTGCACGCGTGGCTCTTGGAAGAGCAGGAGTATCGCGAAGTCCCGCCGAAGGAGCGCAGGTTTCGGAGGTGGTACCGTGTGACGGGGCCAGGAATTGCGCGCTGGGAAGCGTACGCCATTCCGAACTGGAACAAGTATCGAGGCGACTTCACGGGCCGCCTCTACGAAGGCGGCGAGACCACCTGGTCACAAACGACAGTCACAGCGCCTTTCGCTCGCGAGGTCTTTGAAGCGTACGCAATGGACGTCTGGCATCCAGCGCAGGTGCATTGGGACACGCTGAGGGTTGAACACCGCGCGCCCTGGGCTCCGTTTCGTGGCAAGGAACTTCCCGCGGCCGTTACGGTCTCCGTGGAAGTGACTGAGCACGGGTCGAAGGAGGAGTTTACTGCCGAAGAATGGATGGCTGTTCGTACCGTGCAAGAAGAACATTGGCGACGGTTTTGTGACATTTGCCATTGGTATGAG
>JBGQHD010000336.1:0-6069 GCA_041497795.1 Planctomycetia bacterium | reverse complement strand
CGTCGCCGCCATGATGCCGGCGGAAAACCTTGGGATCGTGGTCCTGGCGAACCGGGCTTCCGGCCTGGTCTACATGGTCATGCACGACGTCTTCGATCGCCTCCTCGGCATTCCGCGCGACCTGACCAATCGCGATTGGATCTTCGACGCCGAGGAGAAACCGCAAGCCGACATCAAGCAGAAGAACGCCAGCCTGGAAGCCAAGCGAGCCAAAGACACGAAGCCCTCCCTCCCGCTCGGAGAGTACGCGGGAAGCTACGAGTGCGATCTCTACGGCAAGCTGGAGATCCGGGAGGTGGAGGGCTCGCTCCGGCTGCAATTCGGCCCCAACATCGCGGCCACACTGCGTCATTGGGAGCACGACACGTTTCGCGGCAAGCTCAGCTTCCCACCCGACGACGAATGGTTCGTTCGCTTCGTCGTGGCTGACGGCAAGCCAGTTCGTCTGGAGGTCGAACGTATTTTCTGGCACGAGCCGATGCCGGTGTTCCGGCGCGTCAAGCCGGCGGAGCCGCCGAATAAGTGAGTCAGATCGCAAGGTGAGAGCCGTGAAATGGCCCACACCGCCATCCTCATCGGGGGGATTCGCAGCGAGCTGGCTCCTACCTCATAGATTTTTGCCCGGCCGTTTGCCAGAATAGATTTTGGCACCTGTCCGCAGGCTGTCCGTCGCCCTCTGACCCCTTCCCGGCTCGGCCGCACGCCTCGCGGCTCAACTTCGCGTCCTTCCCTCATCTCACGCATGTCTACGGCTACCGTTTCCACCGTTTCGCAGCAAGCTCCGCAGGCTCGGCGACTCACGGGCACGCGCGTGCCCTGTTACGTCTTCGATTCGCACCGCGATCTGGCCCGCAGCGTCGCCCAGACCGTCGCCGGCGTGATCCGCGAGCGGAACTCGCTGGGCCATCACGCTGTGCTGGGGCTGGCCGCCGGCCGCACCACCGTCGGCGTTTACCGCGAGCTGGCCCGACTGCACCGCGACGAAGGGCTGGACTTTTCGGGCGTCGTCACCTTCAACCTCGACGAGTATTACGGCCTCTCGCCCGAGCAGACGCAGAGCCACCAGTATTGGATGCAGGAGACGTTCTTTGGCGACGTCAACATCCCGTCGCGGAACATCAACATGCCTTACGGCACCGTGCCGGGCGGCGAAGTGGCCGAGTATTGCCGGCAATACGAGGAGCTGATCGAGCGGGCCGGCGGCATCGACGTGATGCTGCTGGGCATCGGCCGCGACGGGCACATCGGCTTCAACGAGCCGTTCAGCCCGCGCAACGGCCGCACCCAGCTCGTGACGCTCGACCCGGTGACGCGGATCGACGCCGCCGGCGAGTTCTTCGGCGAGGACAACGTGCCCACCCAGGCCATCACGATGGGCCTGGGCACGATCATGGACGCGCGGAAGATCATCCTCATCGCGCTGGGCGAGGGGAAGGCCAGCATCATCCGCCAGGCCGTCGAGGGGCCGCTGGATGACCGCGTGCCGGCCAGCCTGCTGCGCGAGCACGGCGACGTGTCGTTTTTGCTCGACCGGGCCGCCGCCGCCGAGCTCACCGCAAGCTGCACGCCCTGGAAGCTGGGCAACGTCGAATGGACCGAGCCGCTCATCAAGCGGGCCGCGCTGTGGCTCAGCGAACAGTCGGAGAAAGCCCTGCTGAAGCTCGACGATTGCGACTTTCGCGAGCACGGCCTGCACCAGCTCCTGCGGGAGCACGGCCCGGCGCAGGAGGCGGCCCACCAGGTGTTCCGCTGGATGATGGAGACGATCGAATACCATCCCGCCGGCCGCGGGCGGAAGCGGGTGATTTGCTTCAGCCCGCACCCGGACGACGATGTGATCAGCATGGGCGGCACGCTCATCCGGCTGGTGGACGACGGCCACGACGTACACGTGGCCTACATGACCAGCGGCAACATCGCCGTCTTCGATCACGACGCCCAGCGCGTGGCGGACCTCGTGGCCGAATATAACCGCACCTTCGGGATCGACGACGCCAAGTCGCTGGACGTCGAGGCCCGCGTCTTCCAGACGCTGGGCATGAAGAAGCCCGGCGAGCCGGACAACAGCGAAGACGTGTTGCGGATCAAGGGTCTGATCCGCTGGAGCGAAGCCAAAGCCGGGGCCAAGGCCTGCGGCATCCGCGAGGAGAACCTGCGGTTCCTCGACCTGCCGTTCTACCGCACCGGGGCCATCGCCAAGCACCCGTTGAAGCGCGACGACATCAAGATCGTCCGCGAGTGCATCGAGCGGGTCGATCCGCACCAAATCTACGTGGCCGGCGACCTCTCCGACCCGCACGGCACGCACCGCATCTGCGCCGAGGCCATCTTCCAGGCCCTGGCCGAAATGAAAGACGAGACCGGCAACCGGCCCGAGGTGCTGCTCTACCGCGGCGCCTGGGAGGAATGGCCGATGCACGAGATCGAGATCGCCGTGCCGCTCAGCCCCCGCGACGTGGCCAAAAAGAAGGCCGCCATCTTCCGCCATCAATCGCAAAAAGACACGGCGCTCTTCCCCGGCAGCGACAAGCGCGAGTTCTGGCAACGCGCCGAAGACCGCAACCGCCACACGGCCTGTCTGTACAACCAAATGGGCCTGCCGGAGTACTACGCCATGGAGGCGTTTGTGCGGTGGAATGGGGAGCGGATTTAGCGCAATCCTCGTTGCAGCGATACGAACGCGAGCACTTACATCAATGCACGAGCCACAAGCTCTCACGCAATCCGACGCGAACCACTTTCGTGGACTGCTGACGCGGTACGCTGCGTCCGTTCCTCACCACGAAGTAGTCGGCCAACGCTCACGACCGAGTTTCAGAACGCTGCTGCGGACTACATTGTCGAAAGTTCTCAAGAAATCTTTCGTTGTGGCGATTGTGGGTCCCGAGGGACAGTGACTTGCAATGCGTGCTACGGAAGCAGGAGAGTGGGTTGCGCGGGTTGCCGGGGTCACGGGGGCTTACGCCCCCCGCTCGCCGCCCTACGCCGCCGCGGAGCGTGGCGGTTGCGAGATGGACGGCGACTCCTTCCGCTCCCACGGCACCACGAGCGGCACTTCCTGCGGATGGGCCTGCCAGTGCGCGCCGAACGTCCGCAGCAGCTCGGTCAGTTGCCACATCTGCCAGGCGGCGGGGCCCAGCGCATGCTGGCCCGAAACCGCCAGCCGGCAACAGACGTCTGCTTCGTCGCCAAAGGCGAGTTCCATCGACCACCCGCCGCTTTCGAGGGCCGGCGACGGCTCGGCCCGCCAATCGTGCCAGGCGCGCCGCTGACCGGCGATCGAGAGCGTCATCGTCAGTTGCCGGGCTTGCGACCGCGCGGCTTCGGCGGCGATCGCCGACCAGGCTTGCTCGAAGCCGAGCGTCTCCGCCTTCCGCCGTCCGCGCGGATCGACCGAGAGCAGCAGCCCCACCGCGCACCGCGACAAGAGCGAAGCGGTCTGCGTCTTCACCAGCGACACCTCGTGATGCCCGAACGTCCGCAGGCGGATCATCACCACCACCAGGGCCAAGGTAATCACCCAGGCCAGGGTGTCGCTGCGGAAGATGGTCGCCGCGGCGGCCGCCGCGCCGGTGGCCAGGCAGAGCGAGCCGATGATGCACAGTGCCTGCCAGGCGCTCAGGCCGCGGTCCAGCAGCCGATGGTGGATGTGGCCGCGGTCGGGCGTGTCGAAACGCTGGCCGGTCAGCTTGCGGCGAAGGATGGCCAGCGCCGTATCCAACAGCGGAATCGTCATCACCACCGCCGGCGCGGTGATCGACAAGGTGGCGGCCGTCTTCAGCGACCCCTGGATGGCCAGGATGCCCAGCACCAGGCCGATCACCATGCTGCCCGAATCGCCGAGATAAATCCGCGCCGGCGGCAGGTTGTAGGCCAGAAAGCCCAGCAGCGCTCCGGCCAGCCCCACCGCCGCCAAAGCGACGTGGGCATGTCCCAGCGAAGTGGCGATGATCGCCAGTATGGCGGCAGTGGACAGCCCTACTACGGATGCCAGCCCGTCCATGCCATCGAGCAAGTTCAGTGCGTTGATGCAGCCCACCAGCCACAGCACAGCCAGCGGAGCGCCGAGCCAACCCAGCGGGATCGTCTGGCCGAACAGCCCGATGCTATCGACGGCTCGAATGCCGCCCGGCCACCAGCCGGCCAGGGCCACCGGCAGCACCGACACGATCTGCAGCGCCAGCTTGCGGCGGGAGCTGAGCTCCCAGCGATCGTCCACGCAGCCCAGCAAGCAGACGAAGCCGGCCGAGACGCCGATCGCCCAGGCCAGCCCGCCGAACCCCGGCGGCAGGTCCAGCGGGGTCCATTGCACGCCGATCAGGCCCGACACGAGTGCCAAATACACCGCCACGCCGCCCCACCGCGGGACCGGCTCTTTCTGCAGTTTGCGTTTGCCGTCGGGCCGGTCCACGGCCCCCAGCCGCAGAGCCAGGGAGCGTGCCAGCGGCGTCAGCGCCAGCGACGTGGCCAGGGCGACCAGGAAGATGAGGCCGAGAATATTCATGCGGGGGGACGGACGTCCGCTCCTCGCCGCGCGACGATGCGGACTGGAAGATGAGCAGGGCCGATCGGCCGGGGAAGTGAGGCTGCGGGAGCCGGCGCGGAAAAGCGGTCAGTAACTACCGGCGATAGTGCCTGCCGTCAACGGCACTTGAATGCTAAAAGATGCCCAACTGATCGCGGGCGGCGTCGGTCATCCGGTCGGGCGTCCAGGGTGGGTCCATCACCAGGCGGACGTTGACCTGGCCGACGCCCGGCACCCGGCCCAGCGCCTGGTGCGCCTGCTGAATGAGCTGTGGCCCGGCCGGGCAAGCCGGGCTGGTAAGCGTCATCTCGATCTGCACGTCGGTCTTGTTCTCCGTGGCCGGCTTGAGATCGACTACATAGACCAGTCCCAGGTCGATGATGTTGACGAACAACTCCGGATCGACGACCTGCTTGAGCTCCTCGCGGACGCGGTCTTCGGAAACGGCGGCGGAGGCCGTTGCCGGCTCGGCGCCGTTCTGCGCGGCACTTGGCGACACTGCGGCCGCCGACGCTGTGGCCGCAGGCACCGCTCCCTCAGCGGGCTGACGCCCGCCACTCGCCGGCGGAGCATTTGCCCCCCTGACTCCTGAGTCCTGACTCCTGATCCCTGTCTCCTGATCCCTGCCCCCTGACTCCTGGGACCTGAACCCTGAACCCTGCTCTTCACCGTCGCGCAGCTTCACGTACACCTCGCCCCCCTCGATCTTCACCTCGTGCGCGACCGTCGGCTGGGTGGCCGGCATGGTCAGCGCCGCGCCGGTGCGGATATCGAACGTCGCCCCGTGCCGAGGGCAGGCGATGGTGTGGTCCTCCAGCTTCCCCTCGGCCAGCGGCCCGCCATCGTGCGTGCACACGTCGTCGATGGCGTACCACTGCCCACCGACGTGGAACAGCGCCACCAGCCGGTCATCGACCTCGACCAGCATCTTGCCCGGCTCGGGCACTTCGGAGACGTTGGCAACTTGGACAAATCCAGCCATGGCATTCACCCAAACAGAAGGAACCACGAATTACACGAATAGCACGAATGAATGCTTGAACACTACACGCACGCATGTTCCGCCGCGTCTATTCGTGTAATTCGTGCTATTCGTGGTTGTTACCAAAGTAAAGAGCTACGCGTACTCCCTGATCCGCCGCCCGATCGCCTGTCCCAGCGCTTCGCGGACGCTTTCGATCGTGATGCGGTCAAAAACCTGTTGGAAGAAGCCCGTTACAATCATACGCGTTGCTTCTTTTCGCGTCAGGCCGCGGGACTGAAGATAGAAGACGCTCTCGTCGTCCACGCGGCCCGTCGTGGCGCCGTGCGTGCAGCGGACGTCGTCGGCCTCGATCTCCAGGCCCGGGATCGAGTCGGCCCGGGCGTGGTCCGAGAGCATCAGGTTGTCGTTCCGCTGGTAGCCGTTGGTCTTCTGCGCGTTTTGATCGACCTTGATCATCCCCCGCCACACGACGCGCGACTGGTCTTGCAACGCCCCCTTGTAGAGCAAATCGCTCTTGCAGGATGGCGCCTCGTGGTGCTGCAGCGTGTGATAGTTGATG
>JBGQHD010000335.1:0-6070 GCA_041497795.1 Planctomycetia bacterium | reverse complement strand
GTGCTTGTCGCTGAAGACCGGGACCACGCGACCGTGCTTCTTGGAGGCACTGGTGATCTCGTCGAAGAATCGCCAGCGCGGATGAAGATGTTGCCCCTTGTCGTTCCACGGATAGTCGCCGTGCTCGCCGATGCTGATGACGCCATCCACGGGAATGCGATCGCCGCCGACGGTCACCGCCTGTTCGATCGTCTCGAAGATGGGCACCTTGTGCTTCGCCGCCAACGGACGTGCCAGGTCCTTCTTGGGAAACTGATCGACGTACATCGCAGCCAACGTCAACGCCGGCCCGGTGCCTCCGTCCTGCTTCCAGCCTGCCAGGATCTTTCCGATCAGCACGTCGGCGTGCGACCCCGGCCGGTATTCCGTGATTACGGCGGCCACCGACTTCGGCTTGACCGGCCCGGACTTCCGAGCATCGTCCGCCGCGGCCGGCCACGGGCCAACGCCGGCGCAAACCGACGCCGCCGCGTACTTCAAACAGTCGCGGCGAGATACCCTTCGCCCCCTTCGCCTCTGCATCGTGATCTCCTTCGACGGGTGAGAGACGCGACAGCTAGACAGCTGTTGGGTGGGCCAAGGCCGCGTAAGCGGCCGCCGGCCCACCAAATGCGGGTGACCGCGCCGCGAGCGCCAGCCGCAATTGGTGGGCCTACATGATTCCCCAGATCGGTCTGCCTTCGCTGAGCGAAACGGGCCGGCCGAGGGGGCCGGTGATCCGCGTTTCCAAATCGACGCCCAGCAGGTGATAGATCGTCGCCGCCAGGTCTTCGGGGCCGACGGGATCCTTGGCCGGGTATGCGGCCGTGCGGTCGGAGGCCCCGTATACGGTGCCGCCGCGAATGCCGGCACCGGCCAAGAGCACCGTGTTGCAGGCGGCCCAGTGATCGCGGCCGGCGGCCTTGTTGATGGCCGGCGTGCGGCCGAACTCGCCGAGCCAGACGATCAGCGTTTCGTCGAGGAGGCCCCGCTCGGCCAGGTCGTCCAAAAGCGCCGAGAAGCCGCGGTCGAGGTTCGGCAGCAGCTTGTTCTTGTGTTGGCCAAAGTTGTCTTGATGGGTGTCCCAAAAGGCGTCGTCGCGCTCCCAGTTCACCGTGACCAGCCGCACGCCCGCCTCGACCAGCCGCCGGGCCAGGAGGCAGCCCTGCCCGAAGGGCGTGTCGCCGTAGGCCTCGCGCAGCCGCGCCGGCTCGTGCGATAGCTCGAACGCGCGGCGCGTGCCGGGCGAGGTCAGGAGATCGAAGGCCTGGGCATAGTATTGATCCAGCGAACGTATCGGCGAGCGGGCGGCGCCACTCGGCGAGCGGGGGGCGTAAGCCCCCTGATGGAGCGGCGCGTCGGTTGGTTTCGCCAAGGTATCAAGGGGCTGACGCCCCCCGCTCGCCATGACGTTCAGTTGTTCGAGGTCCGCCAGCAATTGTCGCCGCACGGGCAGCCGATCGCCGCTGGCCGGCGGCGGCAGCGCGCGAAAATCCTTCGCATTGGCGTTCTGCGGTACGAACACGGGATCGAAGGGGCTGCCGAGAAAGCCGGCGAAAAAGCCTGGGAAGATGTGATTGTTGGCCGACACTTGATTGGCCGGAGCATTGAGACTGACGGCAGCCGGCAAACCGATCGCATTGCCGCGCGGGGCGGTCCGCGCGCGCTTCCCTTCGGCCAGGAAGTTCATCATCGCCCCGAAGCAGGGGAAATCGTCGGCGGCGTTCTGCGGATTCGTGGCCGGCCGGGCGTGCCGCACGCCGGTGAGCATGTAGTGCATGGCCACGGTGTGCGTGTTGTCGGGATGCGTCAGCGAGCGGACCAGCGCGTAGCGATCAGCACGCTGGGCCAAGCGCGGCAGATGCTCGCAGACTTGCAGCCCCGTCACGTTGGTGGCGACCGGCCGAAATTCGCCCCGCACTTCCGCCGGCGCCAGGGGTTTGAGGTCCCAGCAATCCTGGTGGGCCGGCGCCCCGAACATGAACAGCACGATGCACGACTTCGCCCGGCCGAAGGTCCGCGGCGACGGCCCGCCAGCGGCCTGCGCGGGGCTCGCCAACAGGCTCGGCAAGCCGAGGCCAAAGCTCCCCAGCGCGCCCACGCGCAACCACTCGCGCCGGGTTACCCCTTCACACGTGCGAATCGGTGATCCAGGAATCGCCAGCATCGGGACCTCCGCCAGGCGGTGCGTTCCAATCGGTCATGATGATACCGGACGAACGTGCACCGCCCAAGTGGGTGTACCTTAGGCGCCACTGGCGCGAGACCGAGACAGCGCCGCCACGAACCCGGCGAGCACGACGCCGCCGCCCGCCGCAAATTGCAATGGCACCATGTCGCTGGCGTAACCGGACCCGAGTTGCGCGTAAACGCAAGCCAAGATCAAGGCTGCTCCACTGAGCACCAGGCCGGTGAGGGCGCCCCACTTGGCCACCCGCGTTCGATGCGTCGCTAATCTGACGAGGAGCGCGGCTAGGCCAAACACCAGTCCGAAGCCGACGGCGAAGATTGCGACCACCGGGCCATGACGACGCCACGCGATGCGCCGCCACTCTTCGGACGCATTTCCCGGCGGCCCGTGCGCCTCGACCCACTCCGGGTCGAGAAACCAAGTGTTGCCTTGCTCCGATTTCCGTGTCAGCGTGAGCTCAGAAGTCTCGACCGCGGGACAGTCTTCCACGACGACTCGCACTTTGCCTCGGAGCACCGCCTTGAGCGGATTGTCCGCTTCGGGCTGCAGCGAGACGTCCTTCACCGCCTTGAACGGCCTGCTCTTGAGATACCGCCAAACGGTGTAGGGCCCAGGAATCGCATCATCGTCTGTCATGCTCGTCAGGATCGGCTTCCCGTCCAACTGCACGGACATTCTGATGAGGCGCGCCGCGACTGCGGACTGCGCGAGAAGGGCAAGTCCCAACAGGGATGCAGCCAGAACGCCCCACCGATGACGCCGAGACATGCGTTCTCCTCCCGCGGGCCAACCGATGATCAGGTTGGCGGTCATGAGTAGCCTATCGGCTGTCTCGTCGCGTTTCAACGCACGGCTGGTTGGCGGGTGCGGGTGCCTGTGACGGAAAGCCAAAGCCGTTCTGCCATTGTCGCGCGACAACGCCTGCTGGCAAGTGCTTGCAAAGGATGCCTGTGGCTGAGGCTGAAAGCCACAGCCGGCCCACTGGGGACCCTGCCACATCGACGATTGGCCGCCTGGGGCGTTCCGCTCCAGGCCACCACCCGTCCGCCCGCGTGCCGCGGCGGAACCAACTGCGCCCCTACGCCGTCTTACAAGCGGTCAGAGTTCTCGTGCGCTCATTCAGAGGAGGGTTCGCATGCGCCCGTTTGGTCTTGTCGCGGCAGCAGTTACGGCAATGCTCGTCCACTGGTCGGCTCAGGCCTGGGGGCTGGGGATGGACACCCGCGGCAACAAGCCGCTCAGCGAGAAAAACTACGAGGAGTGGAAAGGGATCATGCCGGTCGTGAACGACAAGGCCCGCGTTTACCAGCGCTGGGTCAACGGCAACGAGCACTTCTTCTACAAGGGAACCACCAAAGAGCTCAACGCGGCCCTGGCCCACTTCGCCAAGGTGGAGGTGACGAACCACGTCGTCGTGCTGCGACCGGGGCCGGGCGTGGCCCAAACGTTTGACCGGGTGGAAATCCCCTACCACTGGGACCTGCACGTCATCAGCGGCATCGCCCGCACCCGCGCCGTGGACGACGTCGAAGACCTGGAATGGCAGAAGGACCCGGTCCTGACGATCTACATCGCCGGCGACATCGACCTCGCGAAGATCGAGATCCCCAAGGGCGTGACGCTGCGCGGAGCCCCGGGCACCGGCCCGAAGGATGAGAAGCAGTCGGCTGCCCAGAAGAAGATCACGGAGTTGCTGGAGGCCAGAAAGAAGGCGGCAAAGAAATAGCGGGTGGGGACTTGGTGTGCTCGTGTGCGTGGGAGGCGGGTACACGTATAGCGAGGTCGTTTGGCGCTTCCCGCACTGCTTGCGAGCAAGCAGGGGCACACGCGCCAAGCAGTGCCACCCCGGCGGGTTAGCTGGTCTATATCGCCCTATCGGCCAAAGCTTGCATTTGCACGCCGGGCGACGACAATTCAGGGAGTTTCGCGGTTCGTCTCCCCAGAGCGGAGCCTTCGATGCTTAAGGGTATTCGACTCGGATCGCTGGTCTTCGTTGTTTGTGCAACCGCGGCCTGGGGGCAGAAGCCGCCTGATAGCGCCGCCCCAACGGTGGCAGCCCACCACGACATTCCCACGGACAAGCTGGGGAACGTGATTCGCGTCTCGGGCAAGTGCAATCCCAAGACGCAAGACACGGCAACAAATGGCCACTTCGAGATACGTTTCCCGCGCACAGAAGCGCGGGGCGTGCAGACGACGTCGGGCACGATCGCCATCAGCGGCGCGGTGATCCAACGCAGCGGCGTGGCGATTACCCGCATGATCAAATCGTCCGTCGATTACGTCACCGTCAACAAGGCTGCCAACGCCGTGGAGTTCAGCACGCGCTCGCAGGAAGGCGTGCTGAAACTGCCGCTGGTCGCCGAAAAGGACGCCCAGGTGGTCGTCTTGCTGCATCTGGAAACGGTCAACGGCTCCGTCGGCTTCCGCTACTTCCTCACCCCGCGCGGCCTGTCCTCCGAGCCGGTCAAGAAGAAGGAAGGCAAGAAAGGCAAGAACTAGGACGCAACGCAGGACGGATTGCCAATGTCAGGCAATGGGCGCCGGTTCCGCCGAGCCACCCAGCGGCAGCGTCGATGAGAAGTGTGCCACGGCTTGCTTGCAAGCCGTGCCGGACGCGGGTACATGTAGCGAGGTCGTTTGGCGCCTCCCGCACTGCTTGCGAGCAAGCAGTGCCACACGCGCGGCGCCGCTTCAAGCAGGCGACCCAGGCACGTCAAGCCGTGCCACCGTGCCACCCCGCCAGCAAAGAAATAGCGTGAGAATGCTCGTGTGCCACGGCTTGCTCGCAAGCCGTGCGGGAGGCGGGTACAAGTAGGGCCGAAGTGTTCGGCGCTTCCTGCACTGCTTGCGAGCAAGCAGCGGCACACGACACACGGCCATAAGCAGGGCCACCCCGCCCAATGCGCTGCGCCACCTTAGTGATCGGCGTGGCGGGCACGCTGCGCGATCCGTTTGGCATGCGGCCACCTCGACGACTGACGCCTGGGGCGTTCCGCCCCAGCCACCCGCCCGCTTTGCTGTAGCCGTTCTCGCCTTGTGGTCGCAGAAGGTGGCATCGGTTCCTTTGCGCCAAAGATGTCGGACGTAGAATTGACTGAGTATGGGCGGCCGGTGTAAAGCCGCGTCGTCGGCAACGCACCAGATCGCCCTTAGCCGACAGAACCGTCGCCAGAAGCTCCGGCGGCTTGTTGATCGCGTTTGGGCCGGTAACAGACCACGCTGGGATTTCCGTGTCTCTTCCTCAGCGCGGCTAGTCGCCTGTTGCTGTACAAACCGGCGTTTGGGCTAGCTCGGCTTCCAGCGGCCGGCGCGCCATCTGGGCGCGCATCTCGGCGGCCAGGAAGAACGAGCCGGTGATGCACAGCAGATCGTCGGGGGCCACCAGCCGCCGGGCCGTATCCCAGGCCGCGGCCGAGTCGGCGCACACCTGATGGCTTTGCGGCAGTCTGGGGGCTAGCCGGGCCAGCTCCTCCGGGGGCACGGCGCGGGGGTTGTTCACATAGCACGTGAAGATCACCTGGTCGAAGCGGGGCGTGACCAAAGCCAGCATCCCGCGCACGTCTTTGTCCGAGGAAGCGCCAAAGATCAGCACGCGGCGCCGCGGCGCAAAGCTCTCGTCCAGCGTTTCGATCAGGGCCCCGATCGAGGCCAGGTTATGGGCCGCGTCGAGCACCACGGTGGGGTGCTCGTGCACGACTTCGATCCGCGCCGGCCAGCGCACGTGCGCCAGGCCACGGCGGATAGCCTCCTCGGGGATTTGCCAACCTTGACCTTGCAGCTCGGCCAACGCCGCGATCGCCAGCGCCGCGTTGGCCGCCTGATGCCGACCCAGAAGGCCCAGCTCCAGGCCGTTGTAGGCGACGGGAGGATTATGGAGACGGACGTCCACGCCAGGAG